>DAHVPA010000190.1 GCA_027318525.1 Candidatus Cloacimonadota bacterium
CTTCACCTCCTACTTCGATTTTGTCCAATGTCTGGTTGGATTACAACTGCATCAGGAACGGTCAAAACGGTGTTCATAACGACACTTCACTGAATCATCTGTACTGGGGAGTGGGCAACATCAGTGAAAATCCCCTGTTCTGCAGCGGGGCAAATGCTTTTTACTTACTTCCCAACTCCCCTTTGATAGATGCAGGTAATCCTCAGACAGGATGGGGCATACAGGAATATGATTTAGCAGGTAATATTAGAATTGCCGATGGCAATCACGACGGGATAAGCAGAATTGATATGGGGGCGTATGAATACCAATATCTGGCAGCACCCACAGAACTGGCTGCCAGAACGGGAACCAATACAATCCATTTATCCTGGACAATGAACTCTGATAGGAGCTTGTCCGGATTCAGAATCTATCGCGATGGTATAGCTATAGGCGAGATAACCAATTCAAACTCAATGAATTATATAGATCGGGACTTTAGTCAATCTGATACTCTTATTTACAGAATAGCTGCCTTGTATGGTCAGGTGGAATCTATGTCTGCAGATTCTGTCACAGTTGTGCTGGAATATGTTGCCAATAATGATGAAACGGTTACAGCCCTGACCGGATTGAGCATCAGTCCCAATCCCTTTGCAAATAACACTCAAATCAGGTTTGCTCTTAGAGAAAGAAAAAACAAGGTGGATATCAGTGTATTCAACCTTAAAGGTCAACGCGTCAAAACAATTGTGGACGCGCTTTTGGATAAAGGTGAACACCTTGCCAACTGGGACGGAACTGACGATTATGAAAATCCCTGTAAGAATGGAGTGTATCTAATCCGCTACTTTGAGTCAAACCAGAGCACGTATATCAGGAAAGTTACGCTATTACGATAAACATCTTCTCAGAATGCAATCGCATTCTTTTTGATACAGATAGAAATCACATAACAAATAAAGCGGAATCCAACAGTTAGAGGTTTTCTTCAGCTACGGCATGGATGGTAGCCATAAAGCCAATCACTGAAAAACGAGTATTTTACACTATCTCAATTGACAAATTTGACCAATGAAAAAGTATTGTATCAAAAGAGGATATCTCTTTTTTGAAGTAGAAGAGGATATGAGAAAATACATCGTTTCGATAGTCGGCAGACCAAACGTAGGGAAATCCACGCTGTTCAACCGTCTGTGCAAAAAACGCAGTGCCATAGTGGACTTTGAACCGGGCGTTACCAGAGACCGCAAGTATGAAGACGTGGAATGGAACGGCAAGGTCTTCAAGATTGTGGACACGGGCGGAATCGTGTTTGATTCCCGGGAAAACATAGATAAAATGATCAAGCACCAGGCAGTGCTGGCTATTGAAGAAAGCGACCTTATCCTGTTTGTGGTGGATGCCAAGACAGGCACGACCGATATTGATATGCAAATCGCCAAAATCCTTTACCCGCACAGGGACAAGGTCATGCTGGTCGCCAATAAATCCGATAATGAAAAAGATGAGCTGGAGCTTTATGACTTTCTGCAACTCGGTTTTGGCGATGCTTTCCCTGTCGCCGCCAATGCCGGACGCAACACGGGCAAGTTTTTGGATGAAGTCATCAGACTGATTCCCGAAACGGCTGATTATAGTGATGAAGAAGAATCAGACGTCACGCGCATAGCAATCGTGGGTCGTCCCAACGTGGGCAAATCGTCCATCATCAACCGTCTGATCGGCAAGGACAAACTGATTGTCACCAATATCCCGGGCACGACCAGAGATACGATAGATACGCGTTTCAGCTATGAAGGCAAAGATTATATACTGGTGGACACGGCGGGATTGCGCAAAAAGACGAGAGTCAACTATGGGGTGGAATATTTCAGCGTGATGCGCACCATTGATGCCATAGACCGCGCTGACGTGGCAGTGATAGTCCTGGCAGCAGATGAAAAGGTGGCGGAACAGGACCTTAAAATTGCCGCCTATGCCAAACGCAAACTCAAGGAAGTCATCATAGTTTATAATAAGTGGGATTTGCCCCAGAAAGACAACTCCTCAACCGGGAAATATATCACGGAACTGCATGAAGAGATGCCTTTTCTGCAGTTTGCGCCGGTGCTTTTTGTCTCCGCCAAGACAGGTCAGAGAGTGGTCAAGCTGCTGGATACTGTCAAGCTGGTGGTGGAGGAAAGCAACAAGCGCATCACAACTTCGGACTTGAACAAATTCATGGAAAACGTCATCGAGCATCATCCGCCCACGCATCCTTCAGGAAAGCATGCGCGGATTTATTATATCACGCAGGCGGCAGTAAATCCGCCCACCTTTGTCTTCTTTTGCAACCAGCCCTCGCTGATAACGGAAAATTACCGCAAGTATCTGCACAATCAGCTCAGGGAGATGTTTTCCTTTACGGGAGCATCACTGAGGCTGGTCTTTAAGGGCAGGGACAAAGATGACAGACAGGAAACGGCTTAACCGGGCAGACCGGTTTGTAAAGGCAGGAGGTTTGATTGAACATTGAACAGATGATACCTTGGCTGAGTGTCGTAATTGCTTATCTGCTGGGCAGCATCCCCACCAGTTATATCATCGGCAAGCTTTTCTTTCAAAAGGATATCAGACAAAGCGGCAGCGGAAATACCGGTGCTACCAATACGCTGAGGACTTTTGGCACCAAAGCCGGAGTCATAGTCCTGCTGATTGATATTCTCAAAGGCGCAGCCGCCATCTGGGTAGGCAAGGCAATGTCACAAGGCATCACCAGTGCCGGTCAGATCCATCTGCTGGTCAGTCTTTGCGGGCTGGCAGTGATCCTGGGGCATATCTACAGTATTTTTCTGGGCTTTAAGGGTGGCAAAGGCGTTGCCACAGCGGGGGGAGTCTTTTTAGCAATGTCTCCGATTACGCTGATGATGTGCCTGGTGCTGTTTCTGTATGTCGTATATTCAACCAAATATGTATCAGTGGGTTCGATGCTGGCAGCATTGGCATTTCTGCTGATTGAGCTGATTTATCAGTATATAATGAACTTTCCAAATCTGCCTAGACTGGTCTTGACATTACTCGTCGTAGCAATGATCTTCTACAGGCACAAGGAAAATATCCGGCGACTCAAAGCCGGTAATGAAAATAAATTCGGACAGAGAAGTCCCAGGCAGGTATAAATAATGTGTGGTATTCTGGGTGTGTATGGAACGCACAAAGCCGCTTCCATGGCGGCATTGGGCATGTTTGCTGAACAACATCGCGGGCAGGAAAGCTGTGGCATGGCAGTTTCGGACGGCAAGGTCATCCGCCTGCGCAAAAAGATGGGTCTGGTCAAGGACGTATTTACCGATGCAGAATTGGAAGAACTCCCCGGCACTCTTGCCATCGGACACGTGCGCTACCCCACCAAAGGCAGTGCTACGGAGTTCAATTCCCAGCCGCATCTGGTGGAAACCCTTTCGGGACCATGTTTTGCACTTGCCAGCAACGGAGATTTGGTCAATTATAACGAAGTCCGCAGTCAACTGGAAGCGAAACAGGTATATTTTAACAGTGATAACGATGGCGAACTATTGGTCAAATTCATCGCTTACAAAGTGGACAGGGAAGGGCTGGACATATCCTCCGCCATCAAGGAATTGATGTCAACCATCAAAGGCGCCTTCTCCACAGTTCTGATCACCAGGGACGAGATGTATATGTTCCGTGACCCATATTCCATCCGTCCGATGGTCTGGGGCAAGACCCCTGAAGGCGTCGTCGTTGTGGCATCCGAAAGCTGCGCACTGGATACGCTGAATGTGGAAGAGCGCAAGGAAGTTCCCTCAGCAGGAATCATTTCCATCAATAAAGACGGCATTAAGGTCTATGAAAACGGGATACATAAATACCGC
>DAHVPA010000191.1 GCA_027318525.1 Candidatus Cloacimonadota bacterium
GTTCTTGATGGATTTCATTTCTTCAGCTCTTGGAGAATCAACTTCTTATAGTGCTTTGCTTTGTCCAGTAATTCCTTTTCATCCAGAGTGGTCAGTTGTTTATCCCTGAGTACAATTTTACCATTAATAACCACATCGCGGACAGCTCTGCCACCCAGGGCATAGATGACCTGAGAATAGGGATTATAAAGAGGTTGTGCCTCAATGGTGCTGCAATCCAGGATTGCCAGGTCTGCCCTCTTGCCGGGCTCCAGCGAGCCCAGTTCCTTATCCATATACAGGGCTTTGGCAGCTCCCATGGTAGCCATCTGAAGCATCTGTTCCGCCGGCAGGAAGGTGGGGTCTTTAGCCAAAGCTTTGTGCACCTTGGCAGTCATATCCAACTCTGCCAGTAGGTCGAGGTTGTTGTTGCTGGCAACGCCATCAGTGGCGAAGCAGAGGTTGACGCCTTTATCCAGATAGTCTTTGATGGGTGCGAAGCCATTGCCAAGCTTGAGGTTGCTTTCCGTGCAGATGGCGATGGAAGCATTGTGTTCAGCCAGAATATCCATCTCCGCTGCTTCCACATGAATGCCATGAGCCATGACCAGCTTTGCCTTGAGCAGACCCAAGCCGGACAAATAATGCACCGGCAGCTTGCCATGCAGTTTATGGCAATCACTTGCTTCCTTATCAGTCTCAGCCAGATGCATATGCACCAGCAAATCATGCTCGACGGCAATGTGGGCTACCCGTTCCAAGGCTGCTTGCGAACAGGCATAAATCGAATGCGGTGCCAGAGCAAAACTAAGCAGGGGATTATCTTTGTAAACCAGATTCCGCTCTACTACAAAAGCTCCTATCTCCGCAAGGGAAGGATTCCCGTGTTCTTCTGTGGCGATGACCGGTTCACCTATAATGCAGCGCAATCCAGCCTGAATGAGTGCTTTTGCCATGGCATCGCCCTGAAAATACATATCGTTGGCAAAGGTGACACCGTTCTTAATCAACTCAGCAGCCCCGTGCAGGGTGGAGTCATACACCAAGCCGAAATCAACCAGACGCTTTTCCAGCGGCCAGATAAATCCCTGCAGCCATTGGTCCAGAGGCAGGTCGTCGGCAAGCCCCTTGAAATAGGACATCGGAATATGGGTATGGGCATTAATCAATCCGGGTATGACGAGACAGCCTTTGGCATCAAGAAAATGCAGGGAAGTAAAACGGTTGCGGATGTTTGAAGTTTTATCAAGAGCAGCTATCTTACCGTCAAGCACAGCAAGAGCGCCGTCTTCAATCACCGTGTGACCGCTATCCATGGTCAGGATAGTGGCATTCGTTATTATCAGGTCAGCTCTTTGTTTGGAATCATATCTCTGTGTCATAAATCTCTTTTCTTTCTAATCCCGTATTCTATGGGCGGCTTCCTGGGGCTTGAAGATACCCTTGGATGTAATGAATCCCGAAATCAATTCACCAGGAGTAACGTCAAAGGCAGGATTAAGCGCAGCACTGCCCGGATTGGCAAGCTGCTTTCCCCATAGCCGGGTTACTTCTTCCGGGTTCCTGTCTTCAATCGGGATGTCTTCACCCTTGGAGCAGGAAAAATCAAACGTGGAAATAGGTGCTGCTACATAGAAAGGAATGGCATGGGCATGAGCAAGGACTGCCAGGCTGTAGGTGCCGATTTTGTTGGCAAAGTCGCCATTCAGGCAGATGCGGTCTGCTCCTGTAATTACAAGGTTTATCTTATTCTGCCGCATCATCCAGCCAGCCATGCTGTCAGTGATAATGGCATGCGGGATGCCTTCCTGCTGCAGCTCAAAAGCCGTAAGCCTCGAACCTTGCAAGCGTGGACGCGTCTCGTCCACATAAACAAAAAACTTCCTGCCTGTGCTCCAGGCAATCCTCAGCACAGACAGTGCTGTCCCCCAATCCACTGTGGCAAGGGCACCGGCATTGCAATGGGTCAGGATGCCCATCCAGTCTTCTATCAGGGATTGACCGTGTTCACCAATCAGACGGCATTCCTCTGCACTGGAGGAGGCAAATGTTTCTGCTGCACTGATAGCTTCCACTCTGGCTTGGGTGATGTCCGGTAGAAAGCTTAGCGTATGCTCATAAACTTGTAGAACAGCGTTCCTGAGGTCAACTGCTGTCGGTCTGGCTGCCAAAAGCAAATCCACGACACGGCGCAAATGACTGCCAAAATCATCTTCCGGTGCTGACTGAGCAGACATTGCCAGACCATAAGCTCCGGCAGCTCCAATAGCAGGTGCACCCCTCACTGTCATGTTTTGGATGGCTTTTGCCACTTCTTCACTGGTGGAGCAGATTACCGTGTCAAACTCGAAGGGCAGCTTGTTCTGGTCAACCAGGCAGACCTTGCCGTCCTGCATCCAGACGCTTTTATATTGCTTGCCGCTGATAATCATTCAATCTTCCAGAAAGCCCTTTACTTCTCCATCCGGGATATGTTTGGTCTTGCCGCCGTCGTTGATGTCGCGGCAGGGACCTGCTTCAATTTCTGCATCATCAGTATAGCCGCGCTGTTCCCAGAAGCCTGGTATGTATTTATCCAAAAGCTCAACCTTTACCACACTCTTGGCGGATTTATAGCCCCAGAGATAAGGGACAAATGCACGCACAGGTCCGCCATAATCCTCGGTCAGATACTCGCCATCAAATTCCCATGCCAATAGAGTCTTCTCCTTGAGAGCAATTTCAATTGGTATGGAAGTATCATAGACCAGATCATGCGACCAGAAGCGAACATATCTGACCGTGGGACTTGCCTTGACATGCTGCAGAAGGTCAGATAACCTGACACCGCCCCAGTTTCCTCCAACAGACCAACGCGTCACACTGGTCAGTCTTCCGTTTACAGTTGTTTTGGGTAAAGTCTGCAAATCCTGCCAGGATAGCGTGTCCGGGTTGTCACATAATCCTGTAACTGCAATTTTCCAGTTCTCCCTGTCCAGTTTTCCGGGATGACCTTCCGCCCAGAAGACAGGTGTGTTCATTTGTGCCAGTTTATGCATTGTCGTATCCTTTGCGTTTACATCAGGTGTTTTCCTCGCACTACTGCAGCCTGCAATCAGCAGAAACAGCAGTATTAAGGTTGAATAAGATTTATTAGGCATCGCAAGACTCGTTTTCCAATGGCTCAAATCTGAAGATATGTTCAAGAATATCGGAAGGTGTAATGGATAGCGTTGCTTTTTGCTCTGACAAAACCTCAGCCGTAAGCCCAAGATAGTAGGCAGCCATGATTGCAGCCTCGTAATAAGGCATCTTCTGAGCTATAAATCCGGCAATCACTCCTGCCAAGACATCTCCACTCCCGCCTGTAGCCAAGCCGTCATTTCCAGATGTGTTGAAGCTCAGAAAATCACCGTCATAGTATATAGTTGTGTGGCTTTTCAGCAGGATATTTAAGCTGTATTTATCTGCAAACTCCTTAAGGCTGCTGATGCAATCGTTATGCAGGTCAACCATTTCAATCCCTGCCAGCCGGCAGAACTCTCCCCAGTGGGGGGTAAGCACCACTGGCTTATCAGCCAGCTTGATAAGAAGTTCCGGATGCTGAGAAAGAGTGTTCAACCCGTCTGCATCTATCACGGCAGGCTTTTTCCATTGTGCAGCCAAAAACTCCAGCACCTGCAGGGTGTAATCATTAACGCCACATCCGGGACCGAAGAGGACGACATCGAAACGCTTCAGTTCTTCTGCCAGAGCTTTCTTATCAACCTTATCCTGCTTATTCAGAGGAGTGAGTCTGACCATTACCTCATAAGGTTTATCGCCGTAATAGACCATATTGTCCGGATGACAGAACAATGTTACCAGCCCCGCCCCTGCTTTCACGGCAGCTT
>DAHVPA010000192.1 GCA_027318525.1 Candidatus Cloacimonadota bacterium
GACACCCTGGGTATAACGTCCCATTTCCCTGGCGTCTTTCTCATTAAACCTGTTGCAAAAGCCATTATGAGTCGCTAGAATAATGTCATCATCACTTTCAATAATCCGGGCATCTATCAACTCATCATTATCGAGCAGCTTGATTGCCCAGATACCCATAGCTCTCGGTTTGCTGAAAGCCTTCAGAGCAGTTTTTTTGATTAAACCATTACGTGTGCACATTACTAAGTAGTTTGGTTCCATAAAGTTATTCACAGTTACGAATGCTTTTACTTTCTCCCCTTCAACGAATTGAACTAGATTTACTACTGCTTTTCCTCTGGCTTGTCGGCTTGCTTCAGGAATTTCATAGACTTTCAACCAGTGGCATTTACCCAGATTGGTAAAGAATAAGATATACGAATGGTTTGTTGTCACGAATATATACTGAATGAAATCATCTTCTTTCAGATTTGTTGCAGAAAGACCTTTTCCACCTCGACCCTGGACCCTGTAAGCATCGAGAGGCATTCTTTTTATATAACCATCATGGGTAATGGTCACAATCATGGAATCATTGGGGATTAGATCTTCCATGGCAAAGCTTCCAGTTGCAGCTGCTATGACTGTCTTTCTGGGATCGCCAAACTTATTCTTGATGTCCAGGGTTTCTTGCTTGACTATTTGCATTCTGAGTTCGCGTTTCTCAGCTATTTCTTTTAGCCTTCTGATGGTAATCAGAAGCTCGTTGTATTCTTGTTCGATCTTATCTCTTTCCAGTCCTGTTAGTCTTTGCAGGCGCATATCAAGAATGGCTTTTGCCTGGATTTCTGATAATCCAAATTTACTCTGCAGTTGTTCACTTGCCTCTGCAGGTGTTTGAGAAGCTCGGATAGTCTTGATTACTTCATCCAGGTTGTTCAGAGCGATTCGCAATCCTTCCAATATGTGGAGTCTGTCTTCGGCGTTTTTCAGTTCAAACAAGGTTCTGCGCAGGACTATATCATGCCTGAATTCAATGAAATTACTGATCAGGTCTCTCATCGAAACGACTTGGGGAGTTCCATCCACCAGACAAAGATTAATTACTCCAAAAGTGGAGCGCAGCTGGGAGTATTGGTATAACTGATTCAGGACTTTTTCTGCCATCGCATTGCGTTTAATAACGATCACAAGCCTCATCCCATCTCGTCCTGATTCATCCCTTATATCACTGATTCCATCAATCCGCTTTTCTTTTACCAATTCAACTATGCGTTCTATTAGCAGGTTTTTGTTTAACTGGAAGGGGATTTCCGAGATGATAATTGATTCCTGCTCATTGCTATTGGTTTCGATATCAGCCTTGCCTTGAACTGTAACAAGACCTCTGCCTGTCTCAAAATACTTGTCGATGCCTTCTGTGCCGAGGATGAAACCGCCTGTTGGAAAGTCAGGTCCTTTAATATATTGTCTCAAATCACTATTTTGCAGCTCCGGATTATCAATCAAAGCAGCCACAGCATTACATACTTCGCCAATATTGTGAGGTGGCATATTGGTAGCCATTCCAACCGCGATACCTGATGAGCCGTTTACCAACAGATTGGGGATGCGGCTGGGAAAGACTTCCGGTTCTTTGCGTGTTTCATCATAGTTGGATTTGAAATTAACTGTATCCTTTTCCAATTCATCCAGCATTTCGATCGTAGCTTTCTGTAACCTAGCTTCAGTATAACGCATTGCAGCAGGAGGATCACCGTCAATGGAACCAAAGTTTCCCTGTCCATCAATCAATGGATACCGCATTATCCAGGGTTGAGCAAGTCTTACCAGCGTGGGATATACTACCTGTTCACCATGAGGATGATAGTTACCAGAGGTGTCGCCGGCAATTTTGGCGCATTTTCGGAAATGTCCACCCGGTGAGAGATTGAGTTCCCACATGGCATATAATATTCTGCGCTGAGATGGTTTTAACCCGTCTCTGATATCCGGTAAAGCGCGGGACACGATAACGCTCATTGAATAATCAAGATAAGCTTGTTTTAGCTGGTCTTCTATTTGAATTTGTACTAATCTGGATTTGGTTTCTGTCATTTTACTTATCTCCCTTTATACATCAAGGTTCTGGACATAACGGGCATTTTCCTGAATGAATTGACGCCGAGGTTCAACTTCGTCACCCATCAGGATGGTAAACATCCGGTCTGCTTCGATGGCATCGTCCATCTTAACATAGGACATTAAGCGTTTTTCAGGGTCAAGGGTGGTTTCCCACAACTGGTCCGGATTCATTTCACCGAGACCTTTATAACGCTGGATTATTACGTTTTTGGAGCCAAATTCCTCAATCAACTTATCTCTTTCTTCTTCATTATAGACATAATGTTTTTGTTTGCCTTTTCGAACTAGAAACAAGGGTGGTCTGGCAATATAGATATGACCGTTTTCTATTAAAGGCCGCATGTATCGATAAAAGAAGGTCAAAAGCAAAGTGGATATATGAGCTCCGTCGACATCGGCATCAGCCATGATGATTATTTTATGATAACGGATTTTGCTAATGTCAAACTCTTGCCCAATGCCCGCTCCAATAGCTAAAATTATAGGTTGTATCTTGTCATTATTCAAAACTTTATCCATTCTGGCTTTTTCTGTATTGAGCATTTTGCCCCATAATGGTAAAATCGCCTGAAAAGCTCTGTCTCTACCCTGTTTGGCACTTCCACCTGCTGAGTCGCCTTCCACCAGGAACAACTCTGTTTTGACCGGATCGGTCAACGTGCAATCCGCCAGTTTTCCTGGGAGAGAGCCGCTCTCCAAAACCGATTTTCTGCGAGTAAGTTCTTTTGCTTTTCGGGCAGCTTCTCTCGCTCTGGCAGACAGGATGCTCTTCATGGAGATATTCTTGGCGACTGCCGGATTTTCTTCAAAGAAGGTCAGCAGCTTGTCATAAACTATAGAATTTATGATTCCTTCAACATCAGAATTCTGCAGCTTGGTTTTGGTTTGACCTTCAAACTGAGGATTGGACAGCTTGATGCTCACGACAGCAGTTAATCCCTCCCTGATGTCTTCTCCGGAGGGAGATACTTTCTCGTTTTTTAGAAAATCACCGTTTTTGATATATGTGTTTACCACTCTGGTCAGGCCTGATTTAAATCCGCTGAGGTGAGTCCCGCCTTCTATGGTGTTTATGTTATTGGCGAAGCTGAAGATGTTTTCCTGATAGCCTTCATTATATTGGAGTGATACTTCAAAATTGATGTCTTCCTTGCTGCCTGAGATAAATATAGGCTTGGGGAAAACCGGCTTTTTATTCTGATTCAGATATTCAACGAAAGAAATAATACCGCCATCATACTTAAAATCGTGTTCCCGGTCAAACCGTTCGTCTCTGAGGATAATTCTGACTCCGCTATTCAGGAACGCCAATTCTCTCAGGCGTGTTGTCAGGTAGTCAAAACTGAATTCTATTGACTCAAAAATCTGAGTATCAGGTTTGAATGTGACAGTCGTCCCGGATAAATCTGATTCCCCGATTGTCTGCAGTTCGGTTACTGGAATACCGCGTTCGTATCTCTGTTTGTATATCTTACCGTTTTTGAATATCTTGACTTCCAGAAATTCGGACAGTGCATTCACGACTGATACGCCGACACCATGCAATCCACCTGAAACCTTGTAAGTTTTATCATCAAATTTACCTCCGGCATGCAACACTGTCATAACCACTTGCACAGCCGGAAGATTCATCTCTTTCTGGATATCGACGGGAATACCCCTGCCATTATCCACGACTTCGATACATCCGTCTTTCAGAATAGATACTTTGATGGAATCGCAAAATCCTG
>DAHVPA010000193.1 GCA_027318525.1 Candidatus Cloacimonadota bacterium
CGTCATGCTCGACACCAATACATCGGCTACCCTGGAACAACTGGCAGTGGAAGTGTATGACGGTTCCACCTGGGTCCAAGTAGATAACTTCACCAACGCCGGCGGCGACATTGCCTGGACTACCAAGACCATCAATGTATCCAGCCTCGTTGGCAACTCCGTCTTCAAGGTCCGCTTCAGAGCCTACGGTCTGGATTCCAGCACCCTGTGGTTCTGGGCTGTTGATAACATCAAAGTCGAAGCTATCGTTATCCCCGATCCTCCAGTGGTTACAATTACCAAGGACGAGTTTACCGATAACGTAATTCTTGAATGGGAAGACGTGGTTGGAGCCACCAGTTACAAGGTCTACGCCGGTGATGATGCCTATGGCACCTTCCCGGATACCTGGAGCTTGATTGGAACTCCTACGACAAGCAACCTTACAGTGCCTATCGGTACCAATACCTACAAGTTCTTCAAAGTTGTGACGGTTATTGGTTCCAGAACTTCTGTAATCAGCAATCCCAACCGGAACAAAGCAAACAACAAAATCGAAAGATAAGAAAGGAATCGCTTCCACGCAGTTTCGGCTGCGTGGAAGCACCCTTTTTAAAAAAATGATTGACAGGATTTAATTTGATGCTAAAAGAGAGTCAGACAATGGGTAATATGCTCGCTGAAGAAAAAACTGAACGGGACTGTCTGTTGTTTCCTGTCTCAATGAACGTAATTGTAAGACATAATATGGAGGATATATTATGAAGAAATATTTCGTGATTCTGCTCTTAGTATTATCTCTCGGAGTTTTGCTTGCCGTGGAAAGCGATCCCTCAGCGACGGTGGGCTATTTTAAGAAGAGCATAGCGTCAGACGGCTGGGAAGCTTTTTCGCTGCCGTTTGGCTATGCGAACCTGGCTCCGGATGCAGTCCTGGGCACTCAGTTTGGCGACCTTGACCAGCTGATAGACATCAATACGGGTGACAACGCCCTGTATCTGGTGGGCGTTGGCTGGGTGGGTTCCATCGTTGAGATGACCTATGGACATGCCTACTGGTTATACCGCGACATGGCGAATGCCGGGATGAACTATTACGTCCTGGGCACAGTTGACCCGCAGCCGTTGACCCTGCATGTGTCGGGTGACGACGAAGGTAACTGGGCGGCGTTTGCCTTGCAGGAAGCGCGTCAGATTGACGTGAACACCTTGGTGATTACCGGAGTGTTGGATCTGGACACGATAGTGGACATTTCCACCGGTGACAACGCCCTATACCTGGATGGAGTGGGCTGGGTCGGCTCCCTGATGTATATCGACCCCACCCATGCCTATTGGTATAACAGTCTTTCCCCCACCAGCTACAACTGGACCTATACACCGGCAGCCCGCGGTGCCAATACCGCTGCTCCTGCTGCTGCGCGTGAATTGCCTTCCAGAGCGAAGAATTAACTAACGAGGTATAGATTATGAAAAAAGCGTATCTGCTACTAATAGTATTGCTGATACTCACAGGTAGCACCTTATTTGCACAATACATTCAGGTAACTTTCAGGGATGTGACCAATCCGAACCAGACCAAAGCTCTGATTCTGCAGCAAAACCCGTCCTACCCTATCGGTTCAACCGTTCCTCCTGCCAATGAACGCTGGCTTATCCAGCTTTACAAAGATGGCGGAGACAATGTGATTGATACCCTGAATGCTGAAGGTTTACCGGCCGGCGACGATATCGTCTGTCCCAATGAACCCACCACAATGAATACAACTCAGGGCTTGTATTTTGCAGCTGTAAATACATGGCTGATGAATGCCATCAGGTTCTATCCTGCCGGCAGCACCGGAGTTGCTCATCAGGGTGAAAAGGTCTACCTTCGTATCTTCAATGCTCCCACTCTGGGTGCAGCCACCAAGTATATCCAGTTTACAAATCTGTATACTGTCCCTTCCACCAATGCCACCGTTAACATAGTTACCAGTGGTTATGCCTGGACAACTTGGAAAGACAAAGGTACAACCCCGATTATCAGCGGCACAATCTCCAGTGCTTTATCGGTTAGCGGCGTTTCAGTCGCCTGCACCGGGCAGCCTACTGTGCTGACCGGCGCTACCGGAACCTACAGTTTCACGGTTCCCACCGGCTCCACTGTCACTGTTACACCGACCAAGGCTGGATATTTCTTCACACCCGCCAGCATCACCTATACCGATGTGATGGCTGCGATTATTGATGCCAACTTCACCATGACCAAATCTGCCCCCAATGTAGCGGTTAATCCTGTTCCGGCAAATAGCGCCACCAATATAAACCCATACATTGGACAGGTTTCCTGGGAATATGTGCTGGCAGCCGGATACTCTGCTCCTGAAGGATTCAGAGTCTATTTCCCCGAAACTGCCGCTCCCGTTTGGGTGCCTTATACCGGCAACGGAACCTATCATTTCAATATTCCTTTGCTCAATTACAGCACTCTTTATAGCTGGAAAGTTGTCCCCACCAATACCTTGACCAAGGGTATGGTTGAGGAAGCCCGTTCCGCATCCAAAGACGAAGCCAAAGGCGACGCCGATGGTATCATCAGCTGGGCTTTCACCACCCGTGGTGGTCAGTTGATCACCCCCGGCATCACCGAAACTGTCGATCCCGACGGCGCAGGTCCCCTGGGTGCCTTCCAGTTCAATACACCTTCCACGGAAGTGGTTCCCACCACCCCTGTGATTGAATACACGGTTGTTCCGCTTACTTCAGTTCCCTTCTTCTGGGGATTGAACTTTGTGAACAATGCCTTTGCCATGAACCTGAGCACCAATCTCGTCACCGACCATGCCCAGCTTTCCATCACAGTGCCTGCCGGCACCTGGTATGGAATTGTCTATTATGGCGGTGTCTGGCATCAGGCATCCCCGTATCCCGTCACCGGACCCGGCACCATGTCCTGGCCCGATATTCCCTTCTCAAGCTATGTCCAGCTTGTCCTCAGCGGTGGATATGACCCCACCCTGCCGGTTGAGCTGTCCACCTTTGCCGCGCAATACACCACCACCCCTTCCGGAAGCTTCTTTGTTGAGCTTACCTGGGTGGTCCAATCAGAAACCAACCACATGGGTTATTACATCCTGCGTAACACCAGTGATGCTCTGAATACGGCTATCAGCCTCAATCCGAGCGAACCCATCACCAATGGCAACACCTCCGGAACGCAGATTAGTTATGCCTTCCGCGATGTTGAAATTGACCACAACACCACTTATTATTACTGGCTGGAAAGCGCCGACCTCGATGGCACCAATCATTTCTTTTGTCCCATCACTGTTGTTGTCGGCGGCACTCCCCAGGAACCCACACCCCTGGTTCCGACCATTACTGCTCTGTTGGATGCTTATCCCAATCCGTTTGGGCTGAACACCACCATTCCTTACACCCTCAAAGCTGCCGGCGACGTCAAGATTGATATCTACAACGTCAAAGGTCAGGTGGTCTGGAGCAGCAACGTCCATCAGGAAAAAGCCGGGTTCTTTACAGTTCCCTGGCAGGGTCAGGACATGAATGGCAAAGCCGTCTCCTCCGGCATTTATTACTACCGGATGACCAGCGGCAAATACACCGCCAGCAAGAAGATCGTCCTGGTCAAATAACCCAAACCGTCTGTGCCTGAGGGCACTGACCATATACTCATAGCCCCGTCCTTGTGACGGGGCTTTTTTTGCTGCCGGGATATGGGGATACCGGAGCCGCCCATCTATCCTGACGCTCAGACTGTCTTGTTTCTACAGGTAATCGGGTCTGCAATTACAGTTCTCTCCTGCCGGCACTTTTTTATTTAGCCTG
>DAHVPA010000194.1 GCA_027318525.1 Candidatus Cloacimonadota bacterium
CTGTTGCGTGAGCCAATGGTGTTTTACCACTACTTCCTGCTGGATGAGGCTGAGCATGGCATAGCCACCGCCAATGCTGAAAAGACCGATTTTGAAGAATGTGACGAATAGCTGCCAGAGCATCAGGCTTTTTCCTCAGCGGGTTTATCCTTCCTAAGCAGGAACTTCACCCACGCCAGCAGGATGGTAAAAAGTATCAGATAGATAGGCGAGACATTGTAAACAATGATGAGGAAGACTGCCAAGAGAGGCAACCAGAAACCGTGCCAGCGGATTTTGGCGCTTTTGGCAAGCTGTATCACCGGCACTGCTATCAGGGCTGTAACGGCTGGACGCAGTCCCTTAAAAGCTTTTTGCACCAGAGGCAGGTCTGACCAGTTGCTGAAAAATATGGCAATCAACAGAATGATAAGAAAGGAGGGTAGAACTGTTCCCAATACAGCCAGGCAAAGTCCGCTCCAGCCTGCGATATGATAACCCGCATAAACGCTGAGGTTGACAGCGATTGGTCCCGGACAGGCTTGCGAGGCTGCAATCCCGTCCACAAAGGTTTCCTCGTCCAGCCACTGCCGCTTTTCCACCACCTCGCGTTTAATCAATGGAAGCATGGCATAGCCGCCTCCGATGGTAAACAGCCCTATCTTGAAAAAGCTGAGGAAAATAGTCTGGAGGCGGGGCTTAGTCATAGAGGATATTTACTATGGATGAGTTTGACGAGTTCAGCCACGAGTTGATTTTCAGGTACTTTTTTGACAGTCTTGCCATTGATGAATAGCAACCCTTCACCACTGCCGCCGGCAATGCCGAAATCCGCTTCCCTGGCTTCACCGGGTCCATTTACAGCGCAACCCATGACAGCAACTGTGAAGTCAAAGTCAGTCCAGGGCTTAAGTGCTTTTTCCACATTACGGGTCAGGTCAATCAGGTTTATTTTGGTCCTGCCGCAAGTAGGGCAGGAAACGATATTAAGTCCCTTGCGCAGTTCCAGTGCTTTTAGGATTTCCCTGGCAGCGATGACTTCTTTGACAGGGTCGGCAGTTAAAGAAACGCGGATGGTATCGCCGATGCCTTCTGACAAAAGGGTTCCGATAGCTGCAGCGGATTTGACTGTTCCGCCGTATTCCGTGCCGGCTTCTGTAACTCCTAAATGCAGAGGGTAGTCAATCTTGCTGCTTAATAGTCTGTAGCTTTGTATCATCAGAGGCACGGAGGATGCTTTGACTGAGATTTTTGTGGAGTAAAACTTCAGTTTTTCTAGGATAAAGACATGGGATAGTGCCGCTTCCACTAAGCCTTCAGCACTTACACCATATTTACTGAGGATATCCTTGGGCAGGGAACCGGTGTTTACGCCAATGCGGATGGGAATGCCTTCTACTTTGGCAGCTTGCACGACTTTCCTGACCTTATCCTGCGAACCTATATTACCGGGATTGATGCGCAAGCCATCCACACCATTGGCAATNGCGAGCAGNGCCAGCTTGTAGTCGAAATGAATATCAGCCACCAGCGGGACTTTGCAGCCTTTACGGATTTCCTTCAATGCTGCGGCATCGGTTTCATCCAGGACTGCCAGGCGAATGATTTCACAGCCGTTGGAGACCAGCCTGCGGATTTGCCGGAGGGTGGCTTTGACATCGGCAGTGGGGGTATTGGTCATGGATTGGATGGAAACCGGCGCATCTCCACCGATAAGCACTGAGCCAAGTTTCACCTGCTTGGTGGGGCGTCTTTTATATTCAATCATCATATTCAGCACCTTATCTGATTTACCGAAAGGCTTTTATCCGGCAGGGATTTTGTCAACCCCAAATAATCCGGTGGCGATTTATCCTTGACACAAAAAAGAGCTGCCGCCTTATGTATAAAAAGCAAAACAGATGAAAGCAAGGCAGGCAATCAGTTATAAAGCCTGCCGGGAGACAGTTATGCGAGAGAAGATTTTTGACAACCTGATGGGCATCCAGCGTGAGATGCGCCGGATTTTGGGCGAGGTTAGTTCACTCACCAGCAATCCCACAGCTCTGGAAGACGCTTTGGATGATTTCTGGCATCCCCGGTGTGATGTGTTTCAGACCGAGACGGAATGGGTGATTGTGCTCGAGCTTGCCGGGATGGATAAAAAGGACATCAGCATCACAACCTCGGATGAATATATCCGCATTGCAGGAGAGCGCATCCTGCCGGCACCAAATTGCCAGGTTTGTTATTACAATATGGAAATTGAGACAGGTAAGTTTGACCGGCGCATTTTCTTTCCCATAGGAACGATTGACAGAGAAAATCCCACCGTGACTTATGAAAACGGGATGCTGAGGATAACCTATCCCGTGTTGCCAGTGGTGGAACGCATCATTGAAATCAAATAAGACAGCATTTTTACTTGGATTGCTGGTGGTGTCATGCCTCCTGGTGTCGTGTGCGAGCAATTATTATGACAAATTCGGAGGCTATCCGCTGGAATCGGAAGAGCTGGCAATCAATGATGAAGCAGAGCCCTTCAAGCTGCTTGTGACTTACCGTTACGCTTTTCAAGCCGGGAGCAGTGACACTACCTCGCTCAATATCTCCATCAATCCCATGCTCAGCCAGCCAGCCAGGCAACAGATTTTCATCAGCCGTCTGGTTCTGGCTTCCAAAGACAGCACTTATCTTTACTCCATATCCAATCCAGCCATCTTTGGCACCTATGGCAAGTTTCCGGTCAGCGTCCAGTTTACTGATGCCCAAACAGGCGAAACTTATTCCTCTTCAGACCAGCCCAGCGTCTTTACCGTGAGCCGGAATTCTCCCACCTATGAACTCAGTCTTCATTATAAAGTCCTAATCCCTGACCGCACCTGGCAGGACAAGCGCAAGTCTTTTCCTATCGATATTTCAGGCATCACTCGTAAGACCGGACTGGATAATCCGGTCTTTATGCAGGACTGAGTAAAAATCCAGGATAAAAGCAGCAATTATCACCAGCTTTCATGCTTGCTGCGAGGGGTTATCGAGGGCTAACCCCACGAAGACCCCTCGTTGACCTCTCCGGGCTGTTAAGAGACTTTTAATTGACAAATCAAGGCATTACACGAGAAAGGATTGCAGAAATAAAGGAAAGTTTGTGAAACAGGATTATATCAGAAATTTCTGCATTATTGCACATATCGACCACGGTAAGTCCACTCTGGCAGACCGTCTGCTAGAGCTTACGCATGTGATAGACGTCAATGGTGGCGTGGCACAGGTTTTGGATGACATGGACCTGGAGCGGGAAAAAGGCATAACCATCAAAAGTCACGCTATCCGCATGACCTGGGATTACCAGGGTGAAACCTATGTCCTGAACCTGATTGACACACCCGGACACGTGGATTTCAGCTATGAAGTCTCCCGCGCTTTGGCATCCTGCGAAGGGGCAGTCCTGCTGGTGGATGCCGCACAGGGCATAGAAGCGCAGACCATGAGCAACCTCTATCTGGCGTTGGATAACAACCTCGATGTTTTGCCCGTAATTAACAAAATCGACCTGCCCAAAGCTGATATAGAAGGGACGGAACATGACCTGATGGACATCATTGGCGTGCTGCCGGAAGAAATCATCAAGGTCAGCGCCAAAACAGGTCTGAATGTGGAACACCTGCTGGACGCAATCTGCAGGCAGCTTCCTGCGCCTAAAGGTGTGGACAGCCATCCTCCCAAAGCCCTGATTTTTGACTCTTATTATGATGTTTACAGGGGAGTGGTGGTGCTGGTCAGAATGTTTGACGGAATGCTGAACAAAGGTGACAGTATCAAGCTCTTTGCCAATAATCA
>DAHVPA010000195.1 GCA_027318525.1 Candidatus Cloacimonadota bacterium
GCTCACACGTGGCAAACAGCTCACACGTCACAGGCGGGATGGTCTATCTGCACTACGGCGTGGGGAATCCGGACGATGCCCTTCCGGCTGCCAATCTTAGCTTTTACGGCAGTTTTCCCAATCCGTTCAGTTCCCAGTCCGAAATCCGCTTTAGCCTCGCCAAAAATGCTTTAACGCGCGTTTCCGTCTATAACCTGAAGGGACAGCAGGTGCGCAAGCTTATCGATGCTCCTCTCAAAGCTGGCAATAACTCCATCAGCTGGGACGGAACAGACGCAGAAGGCAAACCTGTAGCAGCAGGGGTTTATTTCGTAAGGATAGACACAGGCAAGACAAGCCTCAGCCGCAAGCTGCTGCTGATGCGCTGAGACGGATGAGGTGAAAGCATGTGCGGACGTTTTGCCCAGGTCGTTAAGCACAACCAGCTCAAGAAGCTCATGGATGAACTGGCTATCAAGAATAAAGATGAACAGATTGAAATCAACTATAACGTGGCACCCACTCAGCCTGTGGCAGCAGTAGTCTATAAAGGAGAGGAGCGTTTTCTGACCTTCTTCCGCTGGGGGCTTATCCCTTCCTGGAGTCAGGGTCCTTCTCCCAAGTTCCCCATGATAAACGTGCGCTCTGACACCATCCTCGACAAACCGACTTTCAGGAATGCCTTATTGCGTAGGCGTTGCCTCATCCCTGCCCTGGGCTTTTACGAATGGCGCAAAACGGATAAACAGCCCTTCTTCATCCATGGCAGAGATGAATCCCTGCTCTATCTGGCAGGTATCACGGAATACTGGACCGGAGCTGACGGCAGCTATATCCAGAGCTGCGCCATTATCACTACAAAGGCGAATGCCGTCATGCAGCCCATCCATGATAGAATGCCGGTGATTTTGACTCCCGATAACTGGGAAAGCTGGCTGACCGAAGGCTTTCAGGACAAGGCAAGCCTGCAGTCCTTTCTGAAACCGTGTCCGGAAGACTTGATAGACCTCTATCCCGTCAGTAAAAAGGTAAATAGCGTCGCTTATAAAGCGGAGGACTGCCTGACCCCTATTTCAGCCTGACCAGTTTGCGGGTAATTGCCTTTTCACCGGCCTGCAGGCGCACCAGATAGAGTCCTTCCGGCACCTGATGACCGGAATCGGACTTACCGTCCCAGACCAGGCTTCCATCACCCCTTGCCGCACTGCGTAACGTCCTTAGTTTCTGACCCTTTAGGTTATAGACTTCTATCTGTGCGGTTTCCGACTTTCCCGTTCTGTAGGCAAAGGACACGCTTTCCCGCCAGGGATTGGGCTGACAGCTCAGTTGCACTTCAGGAGCCGGAGCAAGGTTATCCTCATTAGCCACATAGGGCTGAGCAGTGATAGCATAAGAAAAGGTAACGTCATTGAGCGAATCGGGGTCGTTTCCCAGTTCGACCCGGGCATTGAGATACATCAGCCCTGTGGTGTCGGGAGCCCAGCTCAGCACAGCTTCGGAATAACTTCCCGGCATGATTTGCGGCAAAGCTGCCGAAGCCAGAATCTCCTCCCCACGTCTGAGATAGACATGCGCCGCATCTGCCGGAATCGGGTTTGTGCCGGCATTGCCCACTGTGACTACATAGTTGGCATTAACGGAGAACATAGGATTCTTGGGACCGCGCAGGTTGAGGGCGGCAGCATTGACTCCTAATGCGGTCTTGGGCATAAAGATATATATGGTGCCGCTGTCCGGGAAGGTGGTTATGTTGTTATACTGGGTGGTGGTGAAAGCCAGAGCCGGCACTCCGGGCAGAATGCTGTAATAGTTACCGCTGCCCCCGGGAGCAAGATTGATGCCCAGGGTGGCGGAAGCGTTGTAGGATGTCCCGGTATGAGGACCGTAGATGAAGTCTATCTGCCCTGTCTCATGCATCCGCACCATGAAATTGAATTCATTTTCACCGGCATAATTCCATTTGGCAGCCTGCCATTGCACAAAAAACACCCGGTGCGGTGCGACTCCGTAATTGGCGAACTGGACAGCTCCGAACTGAAGACTGAGGTCATCCCAGAGCGGAGCCAGCAGAGGCAGGAGATTCAATGCAGCCAGACCGCTGCTGTTGTTGTAATAAGGATTGGTCAGGTTGCCGCTTGGATTGACCCAGCCATTGGACGAAATCTTGACCTGTGTAACATTAGTCCCTGCATAGGGGAAATTAAAACCGATTTCATAAGGACCTGCCAGCCCTTCATCCTGCATTGCATCAGTGGCATAGGTGCCAAAGACCGGTTCCCAGACTGTCGAGCTTTGCCCGAAAGCATATTTGGTGGCAATCTGGGCATTCAGCATTCCTGCCATGAGCAGCAGCAAAACCATCGCCCAGACCCTGTATCCTGTCCTTGTAGTCATAGTATATCCTCCCTGACCTTCCGTCAGTATTTTCGCTTATAATCAACTTCTGCCCAAATTCCCATACAACAGAGCTGTCGGCAGTCCCCGGGAAATTCCTTTGAACCTTAACTCCTCCGAGGGATCATCGAGGGGTCAGCGTGGGGTTTCCCCTCGATATCCCCCCGCAGCATTTATGGAAGACAAGTCCCCTGAACCGGGATTTTCCTATTTCAACAGCACCAGCTTGCGGGACGAGGAGTAATCTCCGGCTGTCATCCTGAGATAATATATCCCGTTGGATACTCTTCTGCCATTATTGTCAGTTCCGTTCCATTGGCAAGTGAAATTTCCGCTTTTAACCTCTGTGTTGAGGAGCGTGGAGATTTTTTGACCCAGCAGGTTAAAGACTTCCAGGGTGATATGGCAGGGAGCTTTTACCGCATATCTGATGGTGCTATGAGTGGAAAACGGATTGGGGCTGCAGCCCAACAGGGCAGTGGCAGCAATGACTTCCGGGGTGTCGGGATTAGCTTCCACCAAGTCCAGCTGCAGATTGCATAAGGTGGTATCGCCATCAGTGATGATAACATCAGTTGTTGCATCAGTGTAGTTGATAAGGGAAGCGGTCACATTGTAGTTGCCGTTAAACAGAACCAGTTCGTAATGCCCATTGTAGTCGGTTTGAAGTATATGAGCACCGGGATTGATGTTAATGGTCGCTCCGAACAGGGGAAAACCGTTGTCCAGATTGGTTACCGTTCCGCTCAGTAAGCCGACCGGAATACCCCCCACAATACTATTGGAAAAAGCCGGTTCAGACAGCACATTGCCCACATAGACCGTTTTGACTACCCACATGACACTCCAGGTGCCCAAAGTGGGATGGACGAATCCCATATCCTGATAAGACGTCGTCCAGATGGCATTGGGGTCAGCAAGGTCCAGAGTTGCGGATTGCTTTCCTGTCCGGGCAAAAGCCGCCAGACCTTGTAGCCCAGTGGAGCATTGAGCGAATCCTGGGCAGAATGCTGCCAGAAGATGGTATATGTGACGTTGTTCGAGTCTGCAAAGGCAATGACGTTATCGGGAGGGAAGGTCATCATATTTAGAGCTATGGTGCCCAGGTTCAAATCCGTATATCCAATCTGAGCAGTGCCGTTGTAAGCATGGAAGCCTGGTTTGGAGACATGCACACTGTATGTTTGGTTGGCAGGCACTCCGGTAAAGCTGAAAGTGCCATTTGCATTGGTCAGCATAATCAGTTCGGTGTCTCCGTTCAGGATTACTTCCGCATTGGCAAGCCCGACTGAGGGTTCAGCGCTGTTCACGACAGTGCCTGTTACAGTTACGGATGTTATCGGCAGTAGGGCAAAATTCTGCACAAGGACATTCATACTGGCTATTTCTATATTCGATGTCAGGGTTTGATAT
>DAHVPA010000196.1 GCA_027318525.1 Candidatus Cloacimonadota bacterium
GCCGGCATTGGCACTGCGGATGTCGTCCTCGTTGCGAATGGCAGCGAAGGGGCCGTGTGGCAAACCGTTGTCGGCCAGGAAGTACTTCTCGGCAATGCGGTTCTGGCATACGGCCACCGCACTGGCGGCGGGATGCACTGGCAGCGTTTGAGAAGGTCTTCAGCAAAAAAGAACTGCCTGAGGAAATGCCGATTTATCAGACTTCCGAGAATTCCATCAAGCTGATAAAACTAATTGTTGATAACGGATTATGTGCTTCCAACAGCGAAGCAAAACGCTTGATAATGCAAAATGCTGTTACTGCCAATGGCGAGAAGATATCTGATATAGAAGCTGAACTTGATATTGTTGACGAAATGGTAATCAAAGTCGGAAAACGCAAATTTCTCCAGATTAAGAAAGGCTGACACTGTCCATGCTATATTATCTTGTTTCAATGTTGTTTAAGGGATTGTTTATAGCAATCATCTTCTATTCCATCATTGTGCACGAAATCAGTCATGGTGTAGTAGCTTATTGGTTGGGAGACGACACTGCCAGAAGAAATGGCAGGCTCAGCCTCAATCCATTGAAGCATGTGGATTGGTTTGGCACTGTGATTCTGCCCTTGATTATGTATTTTACCACCGGATTTGTTTTTGGATATGCCAAGCCGGTGCCCATTAATCCCTATAATTTCCGCAATTACAAGCGCGACACTGGCTTGACAGCAGCGGCTGGACCATTTTCCAATATCCTGATTGCCATCATCTTTGCACTGGCTTTTCACATCAGTGGATATAATGGCATATTAGGTAATCTAAGCCTGGCAATAGTTCAGCTCAACCTTTTCCTGGCATTGTTTAACCTGATTCCCTTCCCCCCTTTGGACGGAAGTAAGGTATTGGGGATTTTCCTGTCTGACGAAGCATATTTTAAGTTCGCATCTCAAGAAAGAACTGGCTTGATAATCTTTTTTGCCATATTGGTGCTCGATAATATGTTTCATCTCAACCTGATCAGCAGATTTATCTTGCCTGTAATCCACTATCTGACTGCCCTGCTCGGTCTTCCAGCGTAATAATAAAAAAAATAAGATATATGGGAGAAATCATGAATGCTCAACAATTAAAAAAACTGGTGCAGGATAACGACATAAAGTCGATAGACCTGCGCTATTGCGGTTTGGATGGAAAATGGTATCATATCTCTTTCCCATCCCGCCGACTTGATTTTGTTCTGGAAAGAGGAGTTCCATTCGACGGCAGCAGTATCCCGGGGATGAGAGCTGTTGAAAGCGGTGACATGGTCCTGATGCCGGATCTTTCCACAGCTCATCTGGATCCTTTTTTCGAAATTCCCACTTTGGCATTAGTGTGCTCAATCTGTGATCCGGAGACCAGAATCGGAGTCAAAAAAGATCCCCGCAGTGTAGCAAAACGCGCTGAAGATTACTTTAAATCCACAGGTATTGCTGATACATCACTATGGATACCGGAACTGGAGTTTCACCTCCTGGACGGAGCAGAGTATGGTTCGGATGAATTCAGTTCTGGCTATAGCCTCACCTCAGCCGAACATAAATCTGCTTTACCGGAAGAGTTTGACGATGGCGACGCTGTTTCACAGCAGGATACCAAAGGCTATCACATGAATGTGCCATTTGACCGTTACTTTGAAGTAAGAGAGCAAATGGTCGATATGATGGAAGAAATGGGCATCAAAATCAGATACCATCACCATGAAGTAGGGCTTTCATCACAACAAGAGATTGAAACAGAACTGCTTGAATTCCCCAAAATCTGTGATGACACAATGGTAATGAAAGACATTATCCGCAGAACAGCTCTGGCTAATGGATTGACTGCCACATTTATGCCAAAACCAATTTATAACCAGGCTGGCAATGGGATGCACTTTCACATCATGTTGCATAAGAAAGGCAAAAATATATTTTACAAAAAAGGCGGATATGCTGACCTTTCAAAAGAAGCCCTCTATTTTATCGGGGGAATCCTCAAGCATGGCAAAAGTCTGATTGCCTTTACCAATCCCAGCACAAATTCTTTCAAACGTCTCCTGCCTGGTTTTGAAGCACCGGTTAAGCTTTTCTTCGGATTGGCTAATCGCAGTGCTGCCATCAGAATTCCCAAATATGTTACAGATCCCACTACCAAAAGGTTTGAATTTAGGACTGGTGATGCAACCTGTAATCCATATCTGGCGATGAGCGCACTATTAATGGCTGGATTGGATGGAATCAAACATCAGATAGATCCCACCAAGCACAATTTCGGACCCTATGATGATAATGTCTTTGCCTGGCCTGAACATAAAAAAGCCAAGCTTGTCAGTATTCCTTCCAGTTTAAAAGAAGCTTTGGAAGCGCTTCGGGATGATCACACCTATCTGACAGAAAGTGGTGTCTTTAATGAGGAATTGATTGAAAGCTATAACGCCCTCAAAATGAAAGAGCATGAAGCTGTAAACAATCGACCGCATCCATATGAAATGACATTATACTACAACCAATAGGAAAACTGATAAACCCGGTGTAACAACCGGGTTTTTTATATATTAGGCTTAACGACTTATTCATACTTATTTATAACAAGAGGTATTATGAAAACTGCTGATGCAATGATTCATGAAGGGAATTGGCTTTTCAGGCACAGATGTTATCTGCCATTAATTACATTATTGTTCGCTTTCTTTTGTATCTGGGTGCAGCGCAGTTTGTATTTAACTGAAAGTTTTTGGTATGACCTGTTCTGCTTATTAATAGCTTTTGGTGGTGAAAGCATCAGGATTATTGCAGTAGGCTATTCTGCGGATCGAACCTCGGGTCGGAATACCAAACAACAGGTAGCCGATGAAATCAATCAGACCGGCATCTACTCATTAGTCAGGCACCCTTTATACATAGGCAATTTTTTCATTTGGCTGGGAGTTGCCTTGTTTTGCCGAATCTGGTGGCTGGTAGTTATTTTTATCTTAGTGTATCTCTTTTATTACGAGAGAATTATTCTTGCAGAAGAAAGCTTTTTAGAATCTAAATTTGGAGAAGGCTACAGACTTTATGCGGATAAAGTAAATGCTCTGAGGGCAGACTTCCGACGTTATGTCCCAAACAAATACCATTTCCGTGTAATGAAAGTGATTCGACAGGAAAATTCGACCGTATATGCCATAGTTCTCGTATTTCTATGTTTGGAGATAATTCAGGAATTGGCAGTCAATGGTAGGATCGGTCTGGAAATCTACTGGTGGGCAATAGGTATATTATTTACAGTGCTGTATCTGGTTGTCAGGACCATAAAGAAAACCACCCGATTATTGCATAATGAGCCTCAACGGGAAAAAATAGCTCATCAGGAACAATAATTGCTATAATCCAATACATAAAACTTCTTACTTGAGAGGAATGATATGAAAAGAACTGCCGTCTTGATTATTGCCTTTGCCTTGGTACAATTGGTTTGCTTGTCCCTTTGGGCAGCTTCACCAAGTGTGGCAAAATCATTTAACATCGGTTCGCGAACAGCAAATTCGATGGATATCCAATTTAAAGTCCCGGAATTTGAACTGGAGAAAGAAATTATCTCCGGAAAAATTTATGACAGAATCACAGTTGATGGATGCGGCTACCTGATGGATAGTGGCCTGCCTGAACTGCCTGTGATATCGACCATGATAGCTATTCCACTGCGTGGACAGGCATCTGTAGAAGTAATTTCCACCAGGACAAAACACATCAAACATATAATCCCCTATCCCTCTCAAGATGGCAATATAGACAAT
>DAHVPA010000197.1 GCA_027318525.1 Candidatus Cloacimonadota bacterium
GCATCAATTCCGTCACTTGAAAGTCGGCTATCACGCCATCCTTCAAGGGTTTGATCACGCGCACTTCATCCGGATTTTTACCCAGCATGACTTTGGCGTTTTGACCGATGGCGATGATTTTCTTATTGTCAACGGAAACAGCCACCACGGACGGCTCATCTATCACAATGCCCGTCCCTTTCTTATAGACCAGCGTATTGGCTGTCCCCAAATCTATTGCGATGTCGTTAGCCATCATTCCGAAAAAATCAAAAATCGACATCCCTTCTCCTCTTTATACATATTGCTTGCAGATAATTCAAGTCTTTTTACCCTAATTTGATAATTGTCGTAATGTCAAGGAAAATATGCAAATCCCTTTTACCTAAAAGCTTGCTTGACAACTCCTCCTAAAACATAATTGTGTCCAAAATAGCATAAGGAAGGCAAATGATAAACGGCGACACATCTGTGCAGATTTATCAGAACAGACAGTTTACGGAATTGGCAGGAATCAACCTCAACGAAGCTGATTTCAACTCGTGTCAATTTAGGGATTGCGATTGCACTGGGCTTGAGTTTAACGGCGTTTTGGATACATGTCTTTTCAAGGACTGCAATCTCTCACTCACTTCATTTCACAGTTGCCGTTTACAAAGCGTCAGGTTTGAAGGCTGCAAGCTTATGGGTATTGACTATACCGGGGTCAGTACACTTGGTTTGGCATTATCCTTTGAGCGATGTCTGATTCGAAGCTGTAACTTCAATTATCTTAAGATGCCAAACTCCGCTTTTATTGATTGTGACATCATAGAAACCGACTTTGCAGGAACCGATTTGAGCTGCACTGATTTCAGTGGCACTGGTTTTCAATCTGTGACCTTTCATGCTACTATGTTGAGAAAAGCAGATTTTTCTGCAGCTCGTAATTATCGCATCAACCCTCATACCTGCGATATTAAAGGAGCCCTTTTTAGCATGCCGGAAGCCGTCTCTCTGCTGGAGGAATTAGGTATCCTTCTTGTCTGAATACATGCTCTTTTTACTTAAAGATATCAGTTCACATGGTTGTCATTTTCTGCTTTTCCCTTTTACATGAGCGGAGAAAAGGCTATCAAAAATCCCATGCGCTATTATCAATATCATAGCATATTTCCCCTAAACAAGATTTGACTTGACTGTAATGTAGTTTTCGGTTAAGTTTATTATACTGATTGATGAGCACAAAGGAGATTTAATGCAACTGTATGCACTGTTAAAATCCCTGGACTTCGAGCGTTTGGCTGGAACATCAGGAGAGCAGAAAGCTTCTACGGTCATAACCGGATATCTTAAGTCACTGGGACTAAAGCCCAAGCTTGAAGCATTTGATTTGCAAGGATTTGACGCCGGAAAAGCAGAGCTCAGCATAGGTGGGAAAACATTTGAAGCAACGCCGTTTGGTTTGTGCGGAGATTCGGTTACAGAAGGCGAACTGGTCTTTTTGGAAAACGCTGACGTCCTCCTGCAAAGTCCCGGACGTTACAAAGACAGGATTGTCCTATATTATCATACTTCTAAACGCCTCTATGACCTGTATGAATATACCAAAGTCAAAGCTTTTATCGGCATTGGTGCACCATTCAAAAAGCAAAGCTCGCTTTCTCATCGCCAAAAACGGGTAGAAGAGACAATAATTCCATCCGCTCAGGTTAGTTACTCAGTTGCAGAACAACTGACCAAGTTTAAGGGAAAGAAGATAAAACTCACAATTCGGCAGAAGACTGAAAAGAAAAAGGCGCATAACATCGTCACAGATATCAAAGGCAAAGGCAAAGATGAAGCTCTGACGCTGCTGGTTGGTCATTATGACAGTGTGGCACGTTCGCACGGAGCGGGAGATAATGCGGGCGGAACGGTATGTCTGCTCAAGGCTGCGGAATATTTCGTCAAACACCAGCCCGAACGTGATTTGCGGATAATCTGTTTTTCGGGTGAGGAAATGGGTCTGCTGGGCAGTTTCGACTATGTGCACAAACACGAGGAGGAGCTTGCCAGAAGGTGCCGCCTGGTTATTAATGTTGATTTGGCAGGTGACCCGATTGGAAGAAATGCTTTGATGGTGCTGGGAACCAAGGAACTCATGGGTTACGCCGGTGGAGTGCTGAGAGAAAAAGGGCTGCCTTTCGACGAACAGCTTTCCATCTACAGCAGTGACTGCATGCCGTTTTCCCAATTGGAGATTCCGGCGCTTAACGTTGCCCGCCTGGGAGGAAAAGCGCTTTACTTCATTCACACAGAAGATGACAAGGCGAAATACGTTTCACAAAAAGGATTGGAAGCTCCCTATAAAGCAACTGTGACACTGCTGGAAAGAATCCTCAATGCCGATCTTTACCCAATCCACAAAGCGATTGACGATTCCCTGCGGGATAAGATAGAAGCCTATCTCTGGCAGTCCCGTCTGGAAAAACCTGAACTGAAATGGATTGAGCGCTATAAAAAGTAAGGGATTAAATATGTTGAGCGTTTGCGGAGTCAATTGCAGTTCGGATTGCCATGCTTTTGGCACTGAGTGTGAGGGCTGCAATCAGTTGCAAGGCAGAGTTGCTTGGGCTCCCTTTTTAGGCAGGGAAAGATGCCCGATTTTTGACTGTGTAATGAATAAGGGTCTGCAATCCTGTGGAGACTGCGGATCAGCGCCCTGTAAGGTTTGGTATGATACGCGCAATCCGGATGCATCCGATGAGGAGTTTACGGCGGACCTGAATTCAAGGCTCGCTAATCTTAATGATAAAAACAAGGAGTAATTAAATGAAAATCAGAATAATAATATTATCAGTTTTGATGTTACTGGTGTGTAGCTTTATGCCTGTGCTGGCTCAAACCGGTGAAGGTGAGGTCAACAGCTCGGATGAAGCTGTGGATAAGCGCAGCTGGGGAGACAATTTTATTGATGTAATGGGTTTCTTGTTGTCTAACACCGTCATTCCAACTCCAGACAACGGAAAAACCCTCGATCTCGAATCTGGAGTAATATACACTGGCTACAGTGATGTCCGGATTCCTGGTGATACAGGCACACTCTTCTCCCTCTCTGATGATCTCAAAGCTGATGTAATACCATCCTTTCGTGCCAGATTCACTCAGCGTTTGGGTGAAAGACATAACCTTTCTCTCCTGATAGCGCCTTTGCGTGTAGTATCTAAGGGCAGCATCGGCGAAGATATAAACTTTGATGATATCACATTCCTGGCAGATACAGATCTGAAGGGAACCTACTGGTTCAATTCCTACCGCTTGACCTACAGGTATGATTTTGTAAAAAACTTCAAGACGGATCTGGGAATAGGCTTCACTGTCAAAATCAGGGAAGCGGGAATTATGCTGGAAGGCGGAGGACAAAAGGGCAAAAAGACCAATGTCGGCTTTGTGCCAATCGTCAATTTCCGTTATAACCAGTATCTGGCGGAAAGATTGACTCTGCAGGTGGAAGGAGACGCTTTGGCAGCACCTCAGGGCAGGGCGGAAGATGTCTTTGCCGGTGTTTTGTATAGACTTGCCGATGGAGTCAGGCTAAAGCTTGGTTACAGACTGCTGGAAGGCGGTGCTGATAATGACAAAACCTATAACTTTGCACTCTTTCATTACGGTGTGGTTGGGGTTCAGTTCGGATTTTAATCAGGCTTCTATTCGCACCGGCATCCCAAGGCGGATGTATTTTTTAAGTTCGAGCAAATCTGCATTACGCATCCTGATGCAGCCTTCCGAGGCATTGCTGCCCACCAGATCGGGGCGGTGGGTTCCGTGGATTCCAAT
>DAHVPA010000198.1 GCA_027318525.1 Candidatus Cloacimonadota bacterium
AGCTTTTGCTTCTTGTCGCCTTCCAGACGGTAGATTTCGGTTCCTAAAGGCAATCTGAGGATGACCGGTTTACCGGATGCCCCGTGCTTGTTGGCTCCGGCACCGTGTTTGCCATCTTCGGCTCTGAATGCTTTGTTATAACGGTAATCCAGCAGAGTATTGACATTGGGGTCACCCAAAGCGATGATATCGCCGCCCCGTCCCCCGTCACCACCGTCAGGACCACCCTTGGGAACGAATTTCTCACGTCTGAAGCTGACGCAGCCGTCTCCGCCGTTACCGGCTTTGACCTTTATCCGTGCATAATCTATAAACATTTAATTCTTACCTTACCAGGATTACTTTTTTAGTGAAGCTGCCTGTTTTGTAGTTTGCCCTGAGCAGATAGATGCCTGCGGTAACAGTTTTGCCGTGGTCATCAGCACCATCCCAACCAAGTATGTCAGCTTTTAGTTGCCTGATTAACTGCCCCTTGAGGTTGTGGATGCTGCCGCCTGTGAAGTCTTTGATATTGCCCGTATAAGCCAGATGCAAACCTCCCAGAGTAGGATTAAAGGGATTTGGATAAACACTTAAGCTCTGAACTGCAGGTATGGTCTCATCATCATTGGCTACCCAGAAAGGTCCGGTAACAAAGTTAATACTATCATCGCTGATTGTAACATTGAAATGATATTCCACACCTGATGTCAGATCATAGGTATGTGATAAATACATCATTACAGGTTGGCTGAAATCCAAGGATTGAGGGATAAAGTCATAACCCTGTTCACTCAAATATTGACCCTGACAAAATAATGGGTAGTCACCATTAGCATCAAAATAGGAGAATCGCAGCACTGCCGCATCTGCCGGACCATCAATATAAATATACTGAATTACCGGCGGCGTATTCTGCGTCACCTGATAGTGGTGATTCTCGAAGATGATTTGTGCAATGGCGCTGAAGTCACCAATAGTAAAGGTCGGTGTCAGGGTGGCAGTATCGATGTCCAGCCTTATGCTGCCTGCCATATAACCCAGGGAATTATATTGGGGCGGCCAGCTCCCAAAGTTCGGGTCCAGCAGCAAATCGGAAATATTGCATGCCATGTGGAGTTTACCGTTCAGCACCTGGCTTTGGATATTGCCCAAACGTGTATAAGTAAAGGACGTATCCGCCATATTAAAGTTAAATTTATACAGCCCGGGTGAGATAATCCCCGGCACGCTGAAGCTGTAGAGCATGACATAGACGCTGGAATCTGTCAAAGCTGTGGCGGTATTTGCCAAGCCGGCGAAGTAGATGTTATAGGAAGTGAATGTATTCATGGTGGGGAAGCTGTTTGCCGTGTTGGAAAGCGCTGTGAACAGCATAGTGTTGTTATAGCCGAAGTAGCTGTTGGTCAAATCAAGGTTGGGATAGTAGGCGGAAACACTGTCTCCGACAGGGTCTATCCCGATGGGGGCAAGGTAATCGGCAACAGGGGGAAAGGTATTGGCATCCATAAACGCCGGATTGGCTGCGGTAATTGGCTGTCCTGCCGCTTCATAGGTCGTGCTAAGTCTGTATTTGAGGTTTTGTCCCCATTGGTATGGCAGCAGCGCTTCATAGGTCAAAGCTTCCGGATTGGTCAGGGTTGCAGTTTGCCATGTGTTATTCTGGAAGTAATTCAATTCATAAGTGCTGAGGATGGAGGGGCTTCCCTCAAAGCGGATATGTACGTTGCCATTGATGTCGCGGGAACTGTGACGCACATTTTGCCAGGGCTGCAAATCCTGCGCAGAAAGCAGACTAAGACTGAATAAGACGATAATCAGAATAGCAATCTTCCTCATTTTTCCTCACTTTTCAGGGGCATATAGAATCCCTGGTCCATCAGTTTCTTAAAATATGTCCAGCTGGTTTCGTTGGGTTCTGTCCATTCGGAAGGCGGAGCCATGAATTCCGGTTTATTGGCTTTGACGTATTCTTTGATATGTTTGGGCAGTCCTGCAAAGCCTTTCTTGAGTTTCATGCCCCGGCAGACAAAGAGCAGATTGCCGGGTCTGTCGCCCATCATCATAAAAGGCATCCAAGGGCTGATTCTGCTCCAGGTGATGAAGGCAGGCACGCTCTTCAGCTTCTTCTTTGCCAGGTCTTCCCTTTCCGCATAAAACTGAAAGAACTCGCCTGACTGATACATATCGTTTTGGGAAAACTCCGGATATTGCTCTCTTGGCAAAGGCGACTGGTAATAAGGGAAGATGTCCATGTTATAGCAGCGCATTTCACCCCAATCCGAAGAGGGCAGGATTTGTCTGATATGCGGCAGGTATTCTTCCGGAAAGCCGATATCCTGATTAACCGGGTCATTCCAGATATGGACTACAGGTATTTCCTTTTCCGTAAAGGGATTGGTCCAGGTGTTCAGGATTTCGCCGGAGAAGATATCTTCAAAGAAAGCCGCTTCCCTTGTCAGAAGCTGGCAACCTTCTGGAGTCACTACCGTCTTGGCAATGTTAAAGCCCTCAAACTTAAAGAGCGGCAGCGGTTCCTCTTCCGGGATAAAGCTATAGACTGTGCCCGACCAGTAATAGACTGCATCTTTACCGGACAAATCGCCCCTGATGCGGATAAAGTCATTCAGATATTGTCTGGAGGCTGCATTGGGATCTTTTTTATCCGCTGCCGTAAGTCCGCTGCTTATTGCCAAGATTACTACAGCCATTAGCCCTGTGGTCAGAAAACGCATTTTCTCCCCTTGATCTTTTAGATTTAACACGATATATCAAGCTGGCAAAAGAATGGCTTTCAGTCAACAGAAATCTGGCAGTCTGCCGGTTCTATTCAAACCAGCCTGTGATTACGACCTTTCCCGCATCAATCTGCCTTTCTTTCAGAAGGTTGAGGATGGTTTGATACCATGCCTTGTCCATATTGGGCTGACGCGTCAGAATCCACAGGTATTTGCGGCTGGGCTCACTCACCACCACCCAGTTATAGTTTTCCTTATCCAGAGCCGTTATCCAGTAATTTCCTTTAAAGGGCCAGAAAAACTGCACCTTCAGCTTGGCATTGGTCTTCTTATCGGTGATGAATGCCTTGCCCGTGATGTCTTTCCAAAGCTGCCTGCCGGCTCTATCTTTGTAAGCTGTGTTTTTGACAATGATGTAACCCTTGGGATGCAGACTGTATTCAGCCGTGGTCAGTTCTGCCCCGAGAGGCTGAAAACTGGTCGGAATATAGGCAAATTGATACCAGAGTCCGGCGTAACGCTGTAAATCCACCTTGTCCACCGTCGGCAACGGCGGCTTTTTTGCCTCAAGATTAAGCACTGAGACAATGATGATAAAGAGGATAATGATGATGCTGCGCATGGTCTCTCCTTTTGTAAAACGTTTTGTTTTGACCATAATTTAAGCACGTTCCCACTTTAGACAAATGGCATTTGAGCTTTGTCCACGTTATTGCTTGACAGGAAAAGCACTTGCAGCTTTGATAATTTCAGATTTGACCAGCAGGAGCGGATGGAGATTATGTTCAAGACAGTTGTGATTGTCCTGATTGTCTTATGGCTGTGTCTGGCAGGCATTTTAGCCGTCAATATCTGGCGCCAGTATCAGGTCGGCAGATTGCAGATGCGCATGCTCGACGACTATAAAATGATGTCGGAAGTGCCCGATTTCTTTGACAGGGTGCAGGATTCCTTATACAATGACGCCCAGGCAGCCGAGAAAACAGCTCTCGCCCTTTCCAAACCT
>DAHVPA010000199.1 GCA_027318525.1 Candidatus Cloacimonadota bacterium
AGGAGTGCCTCGCACCAATGTAATAAAAGCTTTGGATAAAAACTTGAAGAACTTGTTTCCATACAGGACTCCCAGCACCAGCGGAACCGATGCTATGAATCCCAGAGCTGCCGCAATCAAGGTCAGCAGAATGGTCAGCCACAAACCATGCCCAAAATCCGGCAGATATTTATACAGGGCATTGAAGAAGTTCATAGCGTTTCTCCATAAAGCTCGGCAATCTTGTGCAGAAAGCTGCGCGTCCTTTCATTCTGCGGATTGGAAAACATCTGTTGCGGTGCGCTTGCTTCCAGGATATGCCCTTTTTCCATGAAGATTATTTCACTGGCGACAGATTTGGCAAAGCCCATCTCGTGCGTGACGCAGACCATGGTCATGCCTTCCTTTGCCAGGTTTTGCATCACCTGCAGCACTTCACCGATCAGTTCAGGATCCAAAGCTGAAGTAGGTTCGTCAAACAGCATCAGCAGCGGATCCATTGCCAAAGCGCGGGCAATCCCGACCCTTTGCTGCTGTCCTCCGGAAAGCTGGGCGGGATATTTATCCGCATGCTCTGCCAGTCCAACCTTCTGCAGATCATTCATTGCCTTCTTATATGCATCGGAGCGATTCATCCCTTTTACTTTCACAAGTCCCAGTGCCACATTGTCAATGGCTTTCAGGTGCTTAAAAAGGGCAAAATGCTGAAACACCATCCCAATTTTCTGCCGCATCTGGTGCAGGTTGGTCTTGGGATTGGTCAGTTCAATGTCCTGCAGCCAGATCTTGCCGGAGTCAGGTGGAGCCAGCATGTTTATACATCTTAACAGAGTAGATTTTCCTGTGCCGGAGGGTCCGATAATTACTTTCACCTCGCCTTTTTCAATCGTAAAGGAAACTCCGTCCAAAACCGTGTTTTTTCCGAAACTCTTTTTTACATTTTCCACTCTGACCAGTGACATAAGCATCTCCTTTATTATTGATCTGCGATGAGAAAGCCGGGCACTTCAAACCGGCTGGCGATATATTTAAACAGGTAATAAAACAACTGGAACAGCACAAAATAGATGATTGCGCAGGCAAGATAGATTTCAAAGGGCTTGAAGGATGTAACTATCAAATCCCTCCCGTATTTGAGGATTTCTGCGATACCTACTGCATAAGCAAGGGGTGAATCTTTGAGCACGATCGTGAATTCGTTAGTGAAACCGGGCAGTGAAAGGCGCACCGCCTGCGGCAGTATTATAAAGAATAATGTCTGGAACTTACTCATCCCCAGTGAAAGTCCAGCTTCCATCTGTTCACTTCCGATGGAAAGTATCGCACCTCTGTAAATCTGCGCCTGATAAGCTGAGGAGCATAGTCCTAAACCAATAACCACCGACACAAAGGGTCCGAAGTTCAATCCGATGGTAGGCAATCCAAAATAAACAATGAAGAGCAGCACCAACTGCGGAATCCCCCGGAATACCCATTCATAGATACTAACAACTTTCTTCATGTTTTTGGAGCCGTAGATCTTGAGGAAGGCAACCAATATCCCGATTACCATGCCCAGCGCAATCGAGCAGACAGTGATTTCCACTGCAATAAGCACGCCTTTCAAGAGCAGGGGGATATTGGTTAGGATGTAGAGCAACGAAGCCAACATAGCACACCTTTAATGTATTACAATATTCAAACGCTCATTCCGCTATCGAAATCAACGTCAAAGCCGACACCAAAGAACAGCATATCCTGCTTTTTCCAGTGCCCTTTAAATTCTGTTTGGAACGTTCTCTGATATCCGGCGGAAAAGTCCAGTCCCGCCGCCTTGCCGACATAAGCTCTGATTCCAGCGCCGGGGGATATCTGCAGCCAATCGTTGCCCCGCACGATAAACCAATCAGTCTCAGTTTTGATAAATGGAGAGATGATAATATAATTTGAACGGCTTTTCCTGGCATTCTGCAGCTTCCCTGTAACCGTATAAAACACCGCTGAGTTCAGAGCGCTCTGCACCCCTGCCAGACTCATAACCAGAACTTCGGTTGCCTTGGATTTAGCTCTACCGGAATCCGCGAGGGCTGCCATCGTCAGCAGCGGAATTACCAGGGGCACGAAGGAATAGTTGCTGTGTGTATTATAGGGGTCATCAATTATGCGTGAAAATCCCAGAACCGGAGCTTCCACAATTAGTCTCTCTGTGAGAGGAAAACCAAATGCGCAAACGTTAAACTGCTGAGTTGTGTTAACCTGATATGTGTAGCTTAACCCGATTCTTCCAAAGGATGGCCATTTTTCCTTTTCAGTGGGCTGGGCAGCCAGTTTTACCGGTATAATGCAGATAACGGCTAAGGCTGCCAGACATGCGGTTATAATGACCTTATGTTTCATGACAATCCTTTGAGATACTCATGGCATCTGTAAATTCGCTCTGTCATATATGGTCCCCTGCTTTACTTCTAATTCAGCAGTCAGTGTGAATCTGTAGGTATGGCAGGTTGATCATTATATGGAGAATGATTGGATGCATATTATCTCCTTCCGTTGTCTGCTCTATACAGCAACCAGACGAAAAAAGCCTCTAGTATTATCCAGAAGGCAAGCACGGCAAGATAGCTATGATCCAGGTAATAAACTCTGAAGGCAAGTGGCGTAGCACCGATACCAGCTATGAACAAGTAAACCACCAGCCGCAATACATCAAACCGTGGCTTGGAAGTATCTTCGTCACTTTTCATCATAAACACCCGCCTATCAGGGTGAGCCTGCCGAACCATGTTTTTTAAGTTTCGACAGGCTCATGATGACTTCTGAAACAGCTTCTGAGCTATTCCGTGGTTAAAGCAAAGCTTTACTGGAAGTTCTTGGCGATAATATTTACCACTTCACCGCTCTTGATGAGCTCATCAAGTGCGGCGTTGATTTTTTCCTTGTAGGGAGAGTCTTTGGGCAGGGCTACGCCGTATTCCTCATTGGTTTCAATCTTGAAGATGGTTTTTATGGGTTTAAGTTTGGCATAGCCCTGGGCGGCGCTGTCGTCAATGATGACGAGGTCGATGTTGCCGTTCATCATATCGGTGATGGCTTCGATGTTGGTGGAGTACTTCTTGAGGTTGCCCTTGTCCATGAGTTTTTTATCCACCATGTTTTCCTGCACATAAATCTGTCCTGTGGTGCCGTTCTGAGCACCAACTTTGTATTTTGCCAGGTCTTCCAGTTTCTCGATCTTCACGGTTGATTCATTCTTGGCAATGATGACCTGATTGGCAATGTAGTAGGGCAGGGAGAAATCAACCTGCTGCTTGCGCTCGTCGGTAATGGTAATGGCAGACATGGCGAGGTCAATTTTCTTGGAGGTGAGGGAAGGAATCAAGGCGTCGAAATCCATGTCGATGATTTCATACTGGACACCCATTTTTTCGGCAATGGCTTTAGCCAAGTCCATGTCCACGCCGGCAAACTGGTCGCCGTTCTTGAACTCGAAGGGGGGATATTCGGCATTGGTGCCGATCCTTAAGACGGTTTCCGTTTTCTTCTTGCAGCTGAATCCGGTGAACAGAATCGCCAGCGCAGCCAGCACTATCAGGATTGTGAACAATGTCTTCTTCATATTTTCCTCCTGTCTGATATTACAATATTCATAAATTATACAGATGTATTCTATTCCTTATTTGTCAAGGATTTATTCTAATTATACATGCAGTTTTTTATGATCTGATAGCGGGATGATTTAGTTGGAAGAGTGAATAATGATAATT
>DAHVPA010000019.1 GCA_027318525.1 Candidatus Cloacimonadota bacterium
CCGATGACGAGAACGTTTTTGCAGGAACCGCTTTCCACATACTGTCTTGCCAGGTCAACGGCATAGATAAAACCTGTGCAGCCTGCCGAAACATCCATGCAGGGGATGTCTTTGAGACCAAGCTTTTTCTGGATAACGCAGGCGGTGGAGGGAAATGGCTGGTCGCCGGAAATGGTGGCAACCAGTATCAAGTCTATTTCGCGGTATTTGACCGGAGAGGCTTCTATCGCTTTAACAGCAGCGGGATAAGCAAAATCGCTGGCTGCTTCATCTTCCGATGCAATGTGTCGTTCAAACATTCCTGTCCGGGTGCGGATCCATTCGTCGGATGTCTCTACGATTTTTTCCAGATCAAAGTTGTTCAAAATCTTCTTGGGCGTATGACTGCCGAAGGAGGTGAATTTAGCTTTGTAGTTGCTCATTTATTCTCCTGTCTGCGCAAACAGATCCTGAGCGTGGCGGACGAATCCGCTTTCCGCCGAGCGCACGGCAAATTTGATGGCATTCTTGATGGCTTTGGCGTTGGAGCGTCCGTGGGCTATGATGGAAAGTCCATTCAAGCCGATGAGCATGGCTCCGCCGTATTCTGTGTGGTCCAGTTTCTTTTTCATATAGGTGTAAACAGGATAGGAAAGGATAGCTCCCAGTTTTGCCACCCAGTCCTTGTTAAACTGCTCTTTGAGTATTTCAAAGATGGAGAAAGCTGCGCCTTCGATGGTCTTGAGCATAACGTTGCCCACAAAGCCGTCGCAGACTATCACATCTGTCACACCCCGCAGCACGTCCTTGCCCTCGATGTTGCCGATGAAATTTATGTCTTCAGCTTCGCTGATCAATTGCCAGGCTTCTTTGGACAAGCTGTTGCCCTTGGCACTTTCTTCGCCGATGTTGAGCAGGGAGACGCGGGGATTTTCCACATGAAACAGAAACTCTGCATAGAGCCTGCCCAACCGGGCAAACTGCAAAAGATGGATAGCTTCGCAATCGACATTAGCGCCGATATCCAGGATTATCTCATGATTGGTTTGAGTGGGCATAGAACCTGCAATTGCCGGTCTGAGCACATTCTTGATCCTGCCGTAGACAAGCAGTGAGGCTGCCATCATTGCGCCTGTGTTGCCTGCGCTTACTGCTGCGTCAGCCTCGCCTTGTTGATGCAGGGAAATGGTCTTGACCAGTGAAGACTCAGGTTTGCTGCGGACTGCCTGGGAGGGGGATTCATCCATCAGAATCCGGTCAGGCGCATGCACTATGCGTATCCTATCCGGAGGATAGATGAATTTTCCCAGTTCAGCTTTTATTGTTGGCTCATCTCCCACCAGAATAACCTGATGGCAAATGTCTTCTTTAATGGCTTGGACAGCGCCTTCGACTTCCGGAAGGGGTGCGTTGTCGCTGCCAAAAGCGTCAACCGCTATGCGCACTTTATTCCTTTACGGATTTTACCTGCTTCCCATCATAATATCCGCATTTAGCGCAAACATGGTGCGGACGGCAAGGCTCACCGCAGTGGCTGCAAATTGAAACAGCGGGCATTTTTGCCACATCATGGGTTCTGCGTTTGTCACGGCGTGTGCTTGAGGTTCTTTTCTTTGGGACTGCCATTGTAACTCCTTGTTCTATATGTATATTATAACTTTATAAGTAAGTTCTGAACCTGATTCAAACTGAGCATTAACTCACTATTTTATTTATCACTTAACAAATTTATCCTGTATATCATCATTTTGGAAAGCCCGTTTTTGTCAAGCAAAAAGGATATTTGTTTCCTTGGCAAAGAGTTACAGTTTATATTATCCTTCCTGCATAATCACCCGGAGGGGTTAGCGTGGGCTAACCCCTCGAAGACCCCTCGATGACCCCTCGCAGCAAAAGAGATTAACACCCTGATTCTACAAATCTTTATTGTTGAAGTAAAAAAAGCCCCGGATGAGCGGGGCTTATCAATGCAAAGATGTGCAGCTATATCTATTTCTTTTGCTGAGAGGGAGATGAATATCTTGCTCTGGCAGGCAGATCAGTGCTTGCCACAATCCTGATAAAGTATGTTGTTTCCGTATTGGGCAGTTGATAATATGGCTCTGTCAAGGTGGAAACCAGAGCCCAGGGCTCAGGTGAATCAGGGGTTGGGGCGGCATAAACCTTGTAAGAATTTGCTCCTGACACAGGTGCCCAGGACAGGGAAAGGGTATGGGCAGATATCTGCATGGTGATGACGGGTGGATCAATGGAGGCAGTCTGCTCTTCAATCAGGATATCGTCAATTAAGACATTGTTGCCGTTTTCACTATAGCCTTCGAACAGAAGATAGACGGGTGTGCCGGTGCCTGTGACCTGATAGGTGTATTGATACCATTGATTGGCGACTGCGGCTTCCGGATAAACTCCATAATAACGGTTTATCACCCCAAGGCTGGAAGCTCCTGAATAGCCGGGCATGGAGCCTTTCCAGGTATTTGCCTTGTCCTGAGCGGCAGGATAGCCATCATCCCGGTAAACCCAGAAAGATACATTATAGATAGTACCTGCTGCTAGATTTAAGGGTGGAGAAATCAGCAATCCGGTCGTGCCTGTCACATAATTGCGGCAGTTATACCTTCCCATGCCGTTGCCGGAATGAGGAAGACAGATGGGGTCGGTGCCGGCGGTTTGTCTGTCCCAGGTTCCGGGTAAACCGGTTCCGTAAGTCCTTTTAGTAGTCCAACCCAAAGGCGGGAAGATATCGTCTTCAAAACCCATTGCATAGGGGAAGGAATTGACATATGTATTAGGACAGATTGCAGTTATGGGAATTTGAGTAAGCTCGCCATTGTGGATTATATCTATAGTCGTGGAGTGGTCTCCGGCGGTATAGGGATAATACTGCAGTATAATCTGGGTGGATTGACCCCATTGCAGAGAGAGGGGAAGCATTTCGCCGGAGATGTAGAAGTTTTCATCAGGACAGGTGATGGAAGTGATGTCAAGCGAACTCCCGCCGTCGTTGGCAAGAGTGAATATCACATAACTGTTCTCATTGACATAGACTGTGCTAAAATCATGGGAACCGGGAGTGATATTAAGAATGGGAGGGGCATTGGGATTGCGGAGGGTGACACCATCAATCATAAGCTGGTTGTCACCGTTGCCCGTAACTGTTGATTCGGCATAAAACCCCAGGTATTTCAGGCCGGAATATCCAGTCAGTGGTATGCTCACAGACGTCCCGGTAGCGCTGATTCCATTGTATGTATAGGGTGAACCTGTGTTGTTCCACTCCCTGAGAATTGTGGGATTGGTCATGCGGGGACTGTCACTGATCAGGACAAGAAAACGGTCGTCAGGCTGAGTGGTGGAGGGTGGATTGGTGCCCCCGAAAGCAACCAGGCAAATATCAAACAACACAGAGAGACTATCGGTATCCAGCAATAACAAAGGAGGTGTAACCAAAGTCCCGCCTGTGATGCCAAAAACCTCATAGACGGCAGCCATGCTTCCGGAGCTGGAATTGTTACACCAATACTCATGCCCCCAGGTCCAGCCTGTGGAAAAGCCGTTTAGGTCATAATCCCAATTGGACCAATACTGTGGAGGAAAAGGTGAACTGTAGGAAGTGCCAAAATCTACACTATATGGGAAAGTATCAACAGCAGGAGCTGTAGTAAAGCTGCGCACAGAATTGCCGGTGGATTCACCCAGGGCATTATAGGCAACCACTTTCCAGTAATAAGTGGTGTTGGGATTGAGCACAGAACTCATCTGGTAATAACGGTTGACAGTGGTGGCAACCAGAGTGGTCGGCTCAGGATTGGTGTCGAAGAAAACTTTATACCCACAAGGGATACCTCCGTCAACGGGGTCTGACCAGTTAAACAAAGGAGCTGCAACATGCCCGCTGACTCCGTCTGCCGGATTGTTCAAAGTAACTGGAGTAGGCACCAGGGGAGTGATGTCGGGACCGATAATATGATCAAAATAGATGGATGCGTTGCCGGTTGTTCCAACTGCCCAGGAGGATATTGCCAGATAATGATCAGCACCAGCCAGAGAACTGAGGTCCACCTCTTTGAAGATATAGGATACTTGAGAACCAAGCGAGATTACATCACCTATATTGTTCCAGTTTACGCGGTCAGTAGAATACATGATTTGGATTCTTTGATCGTTGTTGGTGGAGGAAGTGCTTACATAGAAGCTGAATTTAGACGTGGATGTCATGGTAAGTTTGGGAGTGATAAACAGCTTGGGTGAATTGGCAGTGCTGTGGATAATTGACATAGTGTAACGACCATGCAGGGCTGTATTGACCACACGTCCATAACCAGATTGGTTTTTCCAGCCGGGAGGGGGAAAGACCGGACCCTCAAAGCTTTCCGCCAGCTCGAGAGTATCCACTATGCTAAAGCTCCAGACAGGGCATCCGGGAGTTGGTCCTGCTTCATTTTGGGGAACTATCTGCCAATAAAAGGTCGAATCTCTGCCCAGTGGTCGGGGTATAATGTAATTGTTATCAGCCAGATTTCTTACAAAGTCCGGAGGATTTGCAGAGCTGAAACTGACATCGTAAGAACCGGGCTGGCTATACCAGTTGATATAAGTATCAGGGAAGGTCTTTCTTCCATCCGCAGGAAAGCGGACTATAGGAGTGGTAAGTGGTGAAGTGAAAGCAGTAATCAATTGCAGATTAGGGCGGTAGCTGTATCGGGTTCCGCTGGAAGTAGGGAAGGATGAACCCGCGTAATACTTATACACTGATGAATATGTCCCTGTGACGCAGTTGAAGCGCGGTGCACCACTGGAAGTTGCTTCTCCATCCCAGTTTTCCCAGAGGATTTCCAGATTATTGACATTATTCCAGGCAAAGGGGGTGGAAAACATCATATACTGCCAGCCATTACCGGACCATGTGATTTCTCCCTGATAGCAATAGGTAAATCCCGTAGTGGTGGGATAGGCAGTGTCGGAGGAAGTGTAAGAAGCCAGGGTTGTGTGTCTCAGATATATCCTTTGGTCAGAAATGGTATAGCGCCAGGGATTATTGCCCACGTAGAAAGCTATGCCGGTAATGTTGGTGGCGGAGTTGATTCCGGCAGCGTTAATCAGAGCTTTGGTGTAGATGATTTTGCTCCAACTGTAGTTTGAACCATAAAAAGGCACATAACTAGAACCGGTGGTGCCTGAGCCTATGGTGTGGATATCTGCAAAAGCGAGGGTGCAGATAAGTAGCAAGACAATAATAATTATTGTTTGTCTCATGGCGTCTCCTTTGCTCAAAGGTAAATTCTTTATAAACTTAGAGTAGAATTATATTTTTTTACTAATACGCCAATACAGTAACACGATAAGACTATTTCCGGCATCTATTTATTCCTTGTCAAGCAAAACCTGCCCGCATGATAGATTCGGGATTTTTCCTTGACAGGACAGCCTGCCTGCATAACTATATAAAACAGCGGTTTCAGTCACTCATGCTTCTGCCGGAAAGTGCGGCAAGGCAGAATGAGACTGAGCCGCAATGATGAGAGGAATAGATGTCACATCCGATATTCAATGAAACTGAAGCTTTGGAAAGAATGCTGGACAAGGATTTTCTCAAGGAACTCCTGATTGATTTTGCCAATATGAAAGAACTTGATTGGAAGGTCTTTGATAATTATCTGCTCAATAACGACACCAAGTCCATGGAACTAACCTCGCATTCCATCAAGGGTGTGGCGGGAAACCTTGCCCTGACGGGGATTTACCATGCTGCCACCAATCTGAATGACGCTCTTAAACTGGGTCATCTGGACAATGTCAAAAGCTGCTTTGAACAGCTCAAATACGAGGTGGAACGTTTCCGCATCTTCCTGCACGATTACCTGAAAAGCTGAACTCCCCTTCCAGATACACAATCCGTTACCTAATCAAACCCACTTGTAAATCAGTTTTATATCTCCATATCTTTTTCATTCTACCAAAATCCCTTCCTTATTCTCTCTTCCTGCTTAATCAGTTGTCCTGCTCTTTCCCCGCTGCCTCTCCCGAAAAACCCGGGAGGCTGGCGGAGACTGCGGGACGACCCAGCAAGCAAGACTTTGGAAGGGAAAGGGTTGGAAGCTCTAAAGAGCAGAAAGGAAAATGTTAACGCTATAGATTAGAATCAGGTATGGGAGGGCATGAGAATAAGTCTGAGGTCTGAGTGGAGTTTGCCTTGGGAGAGGAAGTTTACACTAAGAAGGAGAAGGAGACATCCGCTGCAAGCTGCCAGTGCTGCAGGGAGTGCAGGCATACTGCTGATGGGTAAAAGGATTAAAGCATAAGCAACAGCAGGCAGAAGGCTTAGTGCCATGCGAAGCGTAACCTGGCGCAGATTGCAACCCACCAGGTGCATTGCCATCAGGAAAAACGCCAGGTTGACCAGCACACTGCTCAGACTGAATGCCCAGATTGCCATAAGAAAGGAAATCCTCAACCCCCAAAGCATTGCCAGCAGTTTTAATCCCAAACCTGCCAGATTCCAGGTTAGTTCCCAGCCAGGTTTCCTTTTAACAAAAGGAATGCCGCTGATGGGATTGACATAGAGGCTGGAACCAAAGAGTAGAAACATTGGAGGCAAAAGTGGGATGGCATCCATCCATTTGGTGCTGAAAAGCCAGGCTGTGAGCAACATGCCCAGATAAGTAAAAAGCAAGAGCAGAGGCAATCCCAGCCATCCTGCCAAGCGCAGGTAACGACCGGAAAGAGCAGCGATATCCTTATCCCGCTGTTCGGCAAAAACCGGGAAAAAGACCTGATTAACTGCTGTTGTAAATGTGCCCACCGGAACTCCGACCAATTGGGATGCAAAGTAATAAAGTCCGATGCTGAGAGGATTAACAAGCGTCCCTAAAAACAATACAGGGGCATTGCCGGAAAAGGTGTTGACGACCGAAACCAGAGTGGCTTGCAGAGAAAATCCTGCTTGCCTGCGCCAGACCTTGAGCAGAATACCCAATCGTAAAATCCTGCCTCGCAACAGGGAATGTATCTCACGCTTGTTACAGAGCCAGAGATAAAGCGTTTCCAGCAGGTTGCCCAGATAGAAAGCCAGGATGTATATCCAGAGAGAACGGATAAACGCAAGCCCTGCCACTGTGACAAGGCAGTAAAACACCACATTGTATGTTTCCGCCAAAGCCAGTTGCTTGAATTGTTTGTGTTTGGCAGCCACGGAACGGACTGCCCGGCGGATAATCTCGATACCCAGAAAGATGGATGTATAACGCAGAACATCTGCCAGCAGAGGGCTTTTATATAAGGTTCCCAACCATCCCGAAAGAAAGGTCAGCAATAAACTTCCCACCAGAGCAGAGATGATACTTATCTGCCACATGGCATAAAAAGCGGTACGTGTATGTTTTTGTTCTATGATATAATGAAAATCGAGACTGAATCCCGCCAGCAGCGCCAGTAATGCCAGGATTAGACTATATTCGCGGAAAACGCCCAGATCCTCCCTGCTGAGCCAACGGGCAACAAAATAGAACAGCACCAGTGTCAATAAACGCCTCAGGACTGATGTGTAAACAGTCCAGCGCATTCCGCTGAGGATGGGTTTTTGGCTCATCGCAGTTAATCAGTTATTGGGCAAATCAAAGAGGCTGACCTGCTCGTCGGTGGTTTTCACTCCCAGGTGTTTGTAGCCCTTGAAAGTGACTTTTCGACCCTGCATGGTGCGTTCCAGAAATCCCTGCTGAACCAGATAAGGCTCAAAAATCTCCTCAATGGTGCCCGGGTCTTCTCCAATGGCTGCTGCTAGGGTTTTAACGCCTACTGGACCGCCGCGGTAGTTTTCTATAATGGTATAAAGGATGCGCTTATCCATTTCATCCAATCCGGCATGGTCCACCTGCAGCATTTCCAGAGCAAGTTTTGCTATATGCCCGGTGATAACTCCATCGCCTTTGATTTGGGCAAAGTCACGCACTCTTCTCAGGAGTCTGTTGGCGATACGTGGGGTGCCTCTGCTTCTGGAAGCGAGTTCTTTTACCCCTTCCGGTTCGATGGGCATTTCCATGATTCCGGCGCTGCGGATGATGATTTTTTCGATGGATGCCTGGTCATAATAATCCAATCGAAGCACGATTCCAAAGCGGTCTCTGAGCGGCGGGGTAAGCAGTCCGGCTCTGGTGGTGGCACCAATCAGGGTAAAGGGTTCGAGGTCGATTTTTAGGGTGCGTGCCCCGGGACCGCTATCCAGGATGATTTCCATGCCAAAGTCTTCCATGGCGGGATAGATGTATTCCTCAATAACATGGCTCATACGGTGGATTTCGTCAATAAAAAGAACCTCATGTTTTTGCAGATTGGTCAGAATACCTGCCAAATCTGACGGTTTTTCCAGGACTGGTCCGCTGCTGACGGTGATTTCCACACCCAATTCACGTGCAATAATGCTGGCGAGAGTGGTTTTTCCCAGACCCGGAGGACCGTAAAACAGGACGTGGTCGAGAGGTTCCTTGCGCAGTTTGGCAGCCTGGATGGAGATATCCAGTAGTTGCTTGATATGGTTCTGACCAACGAATTCGGCAAGCGTCTTGGGTCTGAGCGCTCTGTCAAATTCAACTTCATCAGTTTGATTGACGGGTGAGTTGATTCTTTCCAACATATTCTTTTTCCTGTTTGCCTTATTATCTGAGCCAAAGATTTTTGTCTATCACAATTTGTCAGGATGTTCAAAAGGTAAGGATTGGGCAGTCATCTCAACAAATGTTCAGCTATTCATCCTGATCAGCTTACTCAAGTAAAACATAAACTATCAGATCTGATGGGGTGACTTAAGTGATTTCCTGTAAAGGTTTGGTGGTTATGGATGTTCTTTTTCTTTGACAAATAGGGCTTGATTCAGGATTGGTAAACAACAGCCCTTGCGGGTGAGTCAGATTATAGACAAAACAGGATTTATATAAATAAATGAAAGAGAAGCTGAGCAAGACCTTTTTCCGCGTGACACCCTATCTCAAGAAGAGTTATAAGCAAATCTTCTGGGGATTGGTCATGCTTGTTCTGGTGGATGTGGTTCAGCTTGCCATGCCAAAAATCATGCAATATACGATTGACCACATTCAAAGCAGGTCAATCACATCCACAGGATTGATATACATAGGTTTAATCCTGACCGGAATGGCTTTTGGCATTATGGGCTTACGCTATTTCTGGCGGGTGCTCATTATCGGCAATTCATTTACAATCGAGAAGCATCTGCGGCAGGATTTTTATGACCACCTGCTGCTGCAATCTCCCAACTTTTTCAACGCAGCCAAAACAGGTGACTTGATGGCATATGCCACTAACGACTTGAATGCCGTCAGGATGCTCTTTGGGATGGGTTTCATTGCAGCCAGCGACATTCTGCTCATGACCATTGCATCGTTTTCCTTTATGGTCTCTATAGATTTCCGGCTGACCATGCTGGCTATCATTCCATTGCCCATCCTCTCATTCACGATTTCTTTCTTTGGTCGCAAGATGCACAAGATGTTTGCCAGGGTGCAAAGTTCATTTGCCTCATTATCGGGAGCTGTCCAGGAAAGTATCTCAGGCATCAGGGTGGTGAAAGCATTCGTGCAGGAAAAGGAAGAAATCCGCAAACTGGACGAGTTTTCTCTGGATTATGTGAAGCAAAACATCAAAATGGCAAAGCTGGCAGGCGTATTTCACCCCTTCATGGGCTACGTCATCAGCTTCAGCATTGTCATGACTCTCTGGTTAGGTGGCAAAGCTGCTATCGAGGATACCATCACAGTGGGTGGCTTCATCGCTTTTAACTCATATCTCGGGATGCTGGTCTGGCCTATGATTGCCATTGGCTGGATAGTTGATATGTATCAGCGTGGAACAGCTTCACTAAAGCGCTTGAATGAAATCTTCGAAGTGAATCCCGAAATCAACGACGACAAAGCTGATACTGCGATAACCGAAATCAGGGGCAGGATTGAAATAAAAAACCTTAAATTCCGTTACAGAGAAGAATTGGCGGATATCTTTGATGGTATTTCCACCCGACTGGAACAAGGTAAGACCCTGGCAATCGTAGGTCCCACCGGATGCGGCAAGACTACTTTTATAGACCTTCTGTCGCGCGCTTACAATCCTCCCGAAGACAGCATTTTCATAGACGGAAATGATATCTTCAGCATTCCCCTCAAGGTTCTGCGCAGGGATATGGTGATGGTTCCTCAGGATATTTTCCTGTTTTCCGATTCCATCGCCAACAACATCAGACTCGGAAATCCCAATGCCTCCATGGAAGATGTCTATGCCGCAGCCAAAGCAGCACAAATCTATAATGAAATAATGGATTTTGACCATAAGTTTGATACAGTTGTCGGAGAGCGCGGCATCACTTTATCCGGAGGTCAGAAACAAAGGGTGGCGATAGCGCGGGCACTGTTGACCAATCCCAATATCCTGATTCTGGATGATGCCCTTTCTGCTGTCGATACAAAGACAGAACGCTATCTTTTACAACAGCTGATAGAATTACGCAAAGGACTGACCACTATCATTATTGCTCATAGAATATCATCTCTGCAACATGCCGATAATATTATCGTGCTCTCAGAAGGGAAGATTATAGAAAGTGGCACCCATGAGCAACTTATTGCTCTCGATGGTCTTTACAACGATCTGGTGGAAAAACAAAAGATTCGTGCCAGACTGGAAGGAGAGCAGGAATGATGCATGGTGGCGGCGGAGGTCGCGGCGGACATGGAGGCTATCAGGATGACGTAATCATGGGCAAGGTCTATGACAGCCGGCTTTATAAACGCCTGCTGCGCTATCTGAAACCCTATCTTTGGCTGGTGGTGGTTTCCTTTTTGATCCTTTCCATTATCACTTTTGTCGAACTTATCCTGCCTTTGATTACACGTAGCGCTATTGACGATTATATTGTGTCGGATAAAGCACTCATTATTATTAATGATAAAGCTCAAGCCAAGGAGTTTGAGCAGCGCTATGGCAATTTGAAGCTCAAGACATTTGAATCAGATGGCAATACAATAATAGTCCTGCCCACCAGAAGCCGTTCCAAACTGGATAGACCCTATCTGGAAAACCTCAAGCAAAAAGGCAACCTTAGTCCCGAAAACTTCTATTTCATTATCAACAATGACCAAAACAGGCACATTCTGGATGCTTACCTGATCAATACTTATAATGCGGTAAATCCACAAGCCCGTTTCAAAGGCTGGTTCAAGCTCAATGACCACAAATTGGCAGTGTCGCAATCCGAACTCCGCAAGATACCCATCAAGCAACGCAGAGGTTTGAGGCGTGATTCATATCATAGTCTGATGCTGCTGGCTCTGCTTTTTTTAGGTCTTACCACACTGCGGTTTATTGCCAGCTTTTTCCAGACCTATTTGACGAATTACTTCTCTCAGCTTGCCATGAACGACCTCAGGCATGATATCTTTGCCCATGTGCAGAAAATGCCTGTTAAGTTCTTTGATAAGAATCCGGTGGGAAGACTGGTTACCAGAGTCACCAATGATGTGCGCGCTTTGGATGAAATGCTCTCTTCAGGCGTGATTACGATTGTGCAGGACGTAATCCTAGTCATCGCCATCGTTGTTCTGATGCTTCTCTTGAATTGGAAACTGGCATTGGTCAGTTTTGCCATCCTGCCGCTTGTCTTTTTTACAATCTATGTCTTTAAATCCAAGACCAGAGTCATCTACCGAGAGGTGCGCAAGCAACTGGCTGCTCTGAATGCAACTTTAGCGGAGCATATTGCCGGTGTAAAGATTATCCAGCTGTTCAACCAATACACCCGGAAACGGGATGAATTTGTCGCCATCAACAAGGAGTATAATAAGGTATCCGTCTCACAACTCAAGCTCTTTGCCTTTTTCCGCCCTATTATTAATGTATCCTCCCAGATTGCAGTCGCTTTAATAATCTGGTATGGCGGTGGGCAGATTTTACGTGATGTGCTTACCATTGGTCTTCTGATGGCATTCACCACCTATATTCAAAAGCTATATGAACCGATCAACGATTTTGCCGATAAGTTCAATATTCTGCAAGGTGCCCTGGCTGGTGCTGAACGCATCTTTGACCTGATGGACAGCGAACCGGAGAATTATCGGGATGAATTAAGGAAGGATTTGAAGCTGGAAGGCGACATCAGTTTTGAAAATGTCTGGCTCGCTTACAACGAAGGCGAATGGGTGCTCAAGGATATCTCCTTCCGCATCAGACCCGGCGAAAAGATTGCTTTGGTAGGTCATACCGGTTCGGGTAAAACATCCATCGTTAATCTGATTTTGAGCATGTATCCCTATCAGCAGGGCAGGATTGCTCTGGACGGCAAAAACCTGGACCAATATGCCCTGGCTGATATCAGAAGCAACATCGGTATTGTGCAACAGGATGTTTTCATCTTCTCAGGAACCATGCGGGATAACATCGCCCTCAACAATGATAAACTTACGCAGCAGGCTTTGGAACAAGTCTGCCGCTATGTTAATGCTGATTCCTTCATTCAGCAGCTTCCTCAAAAATACAATGAACCCGTTATGGAACGTAGTGCCACTCTCTCCACAGGACAGCGTCAGTTGATTGCTTTTGCACGTGTGTTGGCATATAATCCGTCCATCTTCATTCTGGATGAAGCAACCAGCAATATTGATACAGAGACCGAAATCCTGATTCAGGACGCCTTGAAGAAAGTGATGGAAAACCGCACCAGTATCATTATAGCCCACAGGCTTTCCACAATTCAGCATGTGGATAGGATTCTTGTCCTGCACAAAGGCGAGATTGTCGAGGAAGGCAGCCATTTCGAATTGCTCGACAAAAAAGGTCTTTATTACGATCTCTACAGACTGCAATACACTTGATAAATGCACTCATTTTCTGATTTGTTATCCCTGGTTTTGATTGCCATAGGACTGTCTATGGATGCTCTTGCCGTGTCCATCACCAGCGGAATTACGATTAATTGCCTCAAAATCCGTCATGCTTTCAGGATTGCCTTTCTGTTCGGTTTGTTTCAGGCTCTGATGCCTGTTTTGGGCTGGCTGGCTGGGATAGGGCTTAAGCAATATGTGGAAAGTTATGACCATTGGATTGCGTTTGGACTATTGGCATTCATCGGTGGCAAGATGATTTACGAAGCCATCTGGATTAAGGAAGTTGAGAAGAAGTGCGATCCCCTAAACCTGATGGTTCTGCTCAGTCTGGCGGTTGCCACCAGCATTGATGCTTTGGCAGTGGGGATTTCCTTTGCTTTCCTTAAAGTCCAAATCATCACCCCCGCCCTCATTATTGGTGCGATTACGTTCGGAATCTGTTTTGGCGGAGTTTACCTCGGAAACAGGCTGGGGGATAGACTTGGCTCAAAGATGGAAGTCCTGGGCGGACTCATCCTCATCGGAATCGGCTTCAAAATCCTTTTGCAACACCTGCTCTGACAATTACTGCTGCTTTCTAAAACAGCATTGCGCCGTCGCAGATAAACTGCTGGCTGTTATTGATATTATTTAACAGCTGAAAATAGACTCTGTATTGCCGTTTGGTATTTCTGGCAAAAACTGGGAAGGCTTGAGAAAAGGTACGTTGCAGACTGGCATCTATATATCCCGCATTAAGATCTGCAATGTGATAAATATCGGTAAATTCTCTGTTTTTTCTGCTTTCCTGCACAGACATATGCATGACATACTGGTTGGCTCGGCTGGTCTGATTGAGGATGGAAAAGCTGCACCAATAGGACTCGCGATCCATTTCAATCCGGTTCAGGCTCATGACGCTGCCGGTTTTACTGCTCACCAGAATGCTGTCTTTGTTGATAGTCAGCCTTTGTCCCGGTTTCAGCTTTGCCAGGTCTTTTGGTGCCCATTCGCTGATATTACCTTTACGCAAAGGTTTCATTCCATTGTCCTGTTTGTTGTTGCTGCTCAATATCAAAATCATTGATACACTAACCAGAACAAACAGAATAAGATAGAAAAATAAAGTTCCTTCTTTCATGGAGTCTCCCATCACGCAAACCAAGATAAGCTTTACATAAATAGATGTCAAGAACTATTTACATATTTTTCCATGTATAAAATAACAGTATAAATAAAAAATGTTTTATATTGAAAATATTTTATTTGTTATTATGAGCGATTCTTTGCATGTTCAATAGGTTTATTATTCCTGAATGGCATAGGATGGAAAAGATAGTTACATGTAAATATTCTGCAATCCTGTTAGTTCAGGATAACAATACAGGTCAATTGAGGCAACAGACTATCCGTCTATCCATTCAAGATAGTCTGCATTCCAAACCCAAGCTTATTTGCCGGGATTGATTAGAGCAATTCTGTATCGAATAATGGTCAGGTATTTTTTGGGATTGCCTTTACCCAGCATTCCTGGTCCCTTCAGATATTCTTCTTCGTGAGAGCCAATGATTTTATAGCCATTCTGAGTGATGTAGTATTGCAGTTTGTCAATAGTCGGTTGCTCATTTTCATAAGGCCCGGCATGCAGGATTTCCGCCACGGTGCCATATTCCCATTTCTGGATTGAGACGGTCATATTTGCTTGTGGTTCGATGATAGGCAGCGTGGTCAACGTATCCGGCACCGGCAGGGCAAAATATCCTTTCCAAAGTTCCGGAGAAGCTTGATCGTCAGCATTCCATCTGGCTCTGGGAATCAGTTTGGAAAAATCTTTGGTGACTCCCCGCAGGGAGAAGTAGGTTCCATATAGCAGCTTGATGGCTTTCCCGGCTTGTGTATCGGGATTGCCGGACATTTCCACCACCAGCATTGTCTGGTCAGCTTTTTGTGAGATTGCCGGCATGGTCAGATGCATATAGGGTGTGAGGTCTGGTCCTCTGAAGATGATCAGCGCTGCTGCTGCCAATGCTACTATGATTATTATGATAATGCCCGGTAGTATTTTTTTCATTTTATCCTCTTATTTTGTCTTCGGAGTTCTGCTTTGGTAAAGCAAATGTTCCGGCTTGTTATTCAAAGCTGTCAGGTAGGATTGTTTGTGCCTTTCCTGATAAAAGTGCCGGCGTTGTATTCTGCAAATGCCTGCCGTAGTTCTTCCTGAGTATTCATGACGATGGGTCCATACCAAGCTACAGGCTCGTTGATAGGCTTTCCGGAAACAAGT
>DAHVPA010000001.1 GCA_027318525.1 Candidatus Cloacimonadota bacterium
TAATAATATACTTTTATCTATCGGCATATTTATTAAGCAGTTGGAAGGTGCTATATAATGCAATACTTAAAGCTTTTAACGGACGCCTTCTGGACGAACATTTCCTGATGGCGATAGCATCAATCGGTGCGATTTATCTGGGGGAGTATCCGGAAGCAGTAGCCGTTATGGTCCTCTATGAAATCGGGCAGTTCTTTGAAAACAAAGCAGTGGATAAATCCCGCCGCTCCATAGAAAATCTGCTAAAGCTCAAACCTGATGTGGTGCATCAGTTCATCAACGAAAAAACCGACGATGTCCTGATTGGAGATATTGAGGCAGGTAACGAAATTGCCGTTCTGCCGGGAGAAAGAATCCCGCTGGATGGAATCGTAGTCAATGGACAGTCCTCACTGGATACATCCGCCCTCACCGGTGAAGCCTTGCCAGTCGCGGTGGAAACCGGGGCACAGGTGCTCTCCGGAGTTATGAACCTGACCGGCAGACTTATCATCAAGGTAATTTCCACCGATGCGGAAAGCACAGTAACTCGCATCCTGAAACTGGTGGAACAGGCAACCCAGAAGAAAAGCAGGACAGAACGCTTCATCACACGTTTTGCCCGCAAATACACCCCGGCTGTGGTCTTTCTCGCCATCCTGATTGCATTTATCATGCCTGTGCTGACAGGAAACCCGTTTGATGTCTGGTTCAGACGTGCACTCATCTTTCTGATTATCTCATGTCCGTGCGCACTCATTATTTCCATACCCCTGACCAATTACGCTGCCATCGGTGCCGCTGCACGCAAGGGAATCCTGCTCAAGGGCAGCAACTTCCTTGATGCTTTGGCAAGGGCTACGACATTTGTCTATGACAAGACAGGAACCCTGACCACAGGCAAACTGACCATTAAGGATATTTATCCTGTGCAAAGCGTCACGGAAGAACAGGTTGCCATTGCAGCCCTGACCTGTGAGGAGAGTTCCTCTCATCCGCTTGCCAAGGCAATTAAGCAGAAATTCGCTGAAACTTTATCCATTGCGCCGGCTTTGATGCATCAGGAGTTTCACGGGCGTGGAGTTAAGACCCAGACTTCCACAACGCAGTATCTGGCAGGCAGCAGGGCGTTTTTGAACGACATGGACGTTACCAACCTACCGGCAGAGCCTCTGGAGACCTGTATCTTCCTGGCAGAGAAAAATAAATGCTTGGGCTATATCACTTTTTCAGATGAAATCCGCCAGTCTTTCCCTGAGGTTGTCAAAAAGCTGCGCCGGCTCGGCATCCGCAAACAAATCATGCTTACAGGCGACCATGCTGAACAGGCAAAACACGTGGCGGACTATCTGAAGCTGGATAAATACTATGCGCGCCTGCTACCTGACCAAAAAATGAAAGAGCTGGAAGCAATCGAACAGTCACAAAAAAGCCCGGTGGCATTCATCGGTGACGGATTGAACGATGCGCCTGTCATAACGAGGGCAGAGATTGGGATCGTCATGGGTGCCATTGGCAACCAGGCAGCCATTGAAGCAGCAGATGTAGTCCTTATGCAGGACGACCCGCAGCAGTTGCTGACAGCAGTCATGATGTCACGCAAGACCAAAGCAATCATGTGGCAAAATATCTTTCTCGCATTGGGTATCAAGCTGGCAGTCATGACTTTGGGAACTATGGGACTGGCAAATCTTTGGGAGGCTGTTATTGCCGATGTGGGCGTAACCCTTCTGGCTGTTGGAAATTCTTTGCGTTTGCTGCGTAAGTGACGCTCTTATTGACAAAAACCCTGCTTCTCGTTTTAAGGATTGTAAATCAAAAATATGGGAGACATTATGTCGCTGAAAATTACTTTACCTGATGCATCTGTTAAGGAATACTCTGCTCCCATCACACCCCTGAAGGTGGCAGAGGAGATCTCGCCCCGCCTGGCTGACGCTGCAATTGCTGCTGAAGTCAATGGCAAACTGGTTGACCTCGATACAGAAATCACTACCGACGCGAGTCTGACTATACATACATTCACCACCGAAACCGGAAAGGAAGTCTATTGGCACAGCACTGCCCACCTGATGGCGCAGGCTGTGAAACAGCTCTTCCCCAAGGTCAAGGTTACCATTGGTCCAGCCATTGAGCAGGGTTTTTATTACGATTTCGACCGGGATGAAAACTTCACTGATGAGGAACTCATCCAGATCGAAAATAGGATGAAGGAACTCAGCAGCCAGAACCTACCCTACTCCCGCAAAGAGCTTTCCAAACAGGATGCTGTGGACATCTTTGGCAAGATGGGTGAAAACTATAAACTGGAGCTTCTGGATGCCATCCCGGATGGAGACATCATTTCCACCTATACCCAGGGTGATTTTATCGATCTCTGCCGCGGTCCGCACATAATTAACACCGGCAAGATCAAAGCCGTAAAGCTGCTCAAGACTTCCGGTGCCTACTGGCGCGGCGATGAAAAGAACAAGATGCTCAAACGCATCTATGGCATTAGCTTCCCCACCAATAAAGAGCTCACCGAATACCTGACCATGCTGGAAGAAGCCAAGAAACGTGACCACCGCAAGTTGGGCAAAGATCTTGACCTCTTTTCCATCGATGACGAAGTCGGTCCAGGGCTTGTTTTATGGCACCCTAATGGTGCAATGATGCGGCACCTGATTGAGCAATACTGGAAAGAAGCACACCTCAAAAGTGGCTATAAACTTGTTTACTCGCCACATATCGGGCGCGCTCATCTCTGGCAGACCAGCGGTCACCTCGGATACTATAATGAAAACATGTATGCACCAATGGATATTGATGGTCAGGAGTATTATCTTAAGCCGATGAACTGTCCTTTCCATATTGCTATATACAAATCTAACCTCCGCAGTTACAGGGAGCTTCCACTCCGGCTGGCTGAGCTTGGCACCGTTTACCGTTATGAACGTTCAGGTGTTCTGCACGGACTGATGCGCGTGCGTGGATTTACTCAGGACGATGCGCATATTATCTGCACTGCTGAGCAACTCAAGGATGAAGTGGAGAAGTTGCTAGTCTTCTCGATGGATATGCTTAAGCACTTCGGTTTTGAGAACTTCCAGGTATATCTTTCCACCAAACCGGACAACCCGGTTGGTGACGACAAGGACTGGGAAATGGCTACTGAAAGTCTGCGCGAATCTCTCGAAAAGTTGAACATATCTTATGATGTGGATGAGGGTGGCGGAGCTTTTTACGGTCCTAAGATTGATATAAAGATCAAGGATGCGTTGAACCGTGCCTGGCAATGCACCACAATCCAGTTCGACTTCAATGAGCCCTTCCGGTTTAACATGGAATACATCGGCGCTGATAACCAGCCGCACAGACCGTTTATGATTCATCGTGCTGTTTTGGGTTCCATGGAGCGCTTTTTTGGAACTCTGCTGGAATACCACGCCGGCAATATGCCGCTCTGGTTATGTCCAGTGCAGGTCATGGTTTTGCCTATCACAGATTCTCAGATGGATTATGCCCGCAAGGTCACCGAGAACCTCCTCTCACAGGGCATCCGCGCTGAATATGATTTCCGAAGCGAAAAAATCGGTTATAAGATTCGTGAAGCTGAGATTAAGAAAATACCCTTTATGTGCATAGTCGGCAAGAATGAAGTGGAGAATGAGCAAGTTACCCTGCGCCGTCATACAGTCGGTGACCTTGGTGCTATGACTCTGGATGCAGCTATCAGCAAAATACAATCTGAACATTGATTATGAAGATTTCGCAATCCCCTGTTGATATTGTCAGGTATGAGCTCAACATGGCTTCAGAAGCCATAGCTGCGACAGCTGCTAAGCTTGATACTGATTCTGTTCAAAGAGCTTTTGACCTGATAATAAATTGCAGGGGAAAAGTGGTTGTCGCCGGTTTGGGCAAGACCGGGATAATAGCACGTAAAATAGCAGCAACCCTTGCCAGTACAGGAACTACAAGCATTTTTCTGCACGCAGCCGAAGGTGTGCATGGCGACATTGGCATGGTGCAGGACAACGATGTGGCAATAGCTGTTTCCTACAGCGGTTCCACCAAGGAATTACTTTCTGTGGTATCGTATTTCAAGTTTATCCATGTTCCTGTCATTGCTATGACTGGCAACTTGAATTCAGCATTGGCAGAAAGCGCTGATGTAGTGCTGGATTGTTCAGTTCCCAAAGAGAGTGAACCTTTTGGTTTGGTTCCGACTATCAGCACAACTGTTACGCTTGCAATAGGTGATGCTCTGGCAGTTGCATTGCTGCAGCACCGTGGTTTTGTTGAGCAGGATTTAGCGCTGTATCATCCTGATGGAACGATTGGAAAAAAATTGCTCCTCAGAGTCTGTGATCTTATGCATAGCGGTGATAGTCTCCCAATAGTCGAATCTGCTCAGAACATGACAGAAGTCATTATGGTGATGACAGGGAAAAAGCTTGGATGCACAGCAGTAGTTGATTTATCAGGATACCTGGTTGGAATGATTACTGATGGAGACCTCAGACGCCAACTGCAACAAAAACAGAACAAGCTTTTAGACTATACTGCCGAAGATTGCATGACTCCCCATCCCAAACACACCAATCCGGAAGTTCTAGCCGTTGCTGCTTTGACCTTTATGGAAAGCCATAAGATTACAATGCTGCCTGTTGTCGATTCCGAGAATAAACCGGTGGGCATGTTACATATGCATGATTTAATCCAAGCTGGTATCATCTGAATAACGCTTTCCCCGGCATGATGCTCTCGGTTACAATCAGTTACCAACCTCCCACAGCATCTGAACATGAAGTCGGTATTGCCGCCGATTTTACTGATTGGAAAATCATTCCCATGCAATATAATGATGGAATCTACACCATTTCTTTTCAACTTCCTGCCGGTATTTATCAGTATAAATTGATCGTAGACGGGACCTGGATGCCTGACCCCATCTCAAGTCAGACTACTCCTGACCCATTTGGCGGACTTAATACCATCTTGATTGTCAATGAACAACCTGAACCTGGTTCTTTGGAAGAACTGATTTATGCCCGACATCCTCAATTCATTGATGTTGAAGGTTTTGATACTCCGGATTGGGTTAAATCAGGAGTCATCTATCAGATTTTTCCCGACCGTTTCTGCAATGGCAATCCCGACAACGACCCTGACTTCAGTGAATGGTATTATGATAACTGTAAAACCCCTCCCGAAAAAGGAACGCACCTCAAAGCCCACCACGAGTATTTTCATCTTGTCTCTGACTGGTATGATATTTCAGGCTTGCAGCAAAGCCCTTATCTGGCAAAAGGCAAGCCAGACTGGTGGAGCTTCTATGGCGGCGATATTGCAGGTGTTCGTCAGAAGCTTGATTATCTGCTTGACCTGGGCATTAATATCATCTATTTTAATCCCCTTTGGCAAGCTAAATCCAATCATAAATATGACGCAGCCGATTTTCAAAAGATAGACCCGCATTTCGCTACTGAAGCTGAGCTCAGGGACTTTGTCTCGCTTTGCCACAACAAAGGAATCCGCATTGTTTTGGATATTGCTCTCAACCATACAGGTGAAACCTTTTGGGCATTCCGTGACTGTGTGGAGAAAGGTGAGCAAAGCGCATTCTGGAACTGGTATGACTGGAAGCAGTGGCCTCTGCCCTCTCCCCTGCCCGAGAACTTCAAACCCAAGGATTATTACCAGTGCTGGTGGGGCGTCAAGGATATGCCTGACCTCAATTACGACCTTGCCCGTAAACATCCGGAGGAAAATGCTGTCAAAGACATTGCTCAGGCTCAGCCCAACTGGAGCATGGTCAACCACATCCTGACTGCTATAGAATGGTGGCTCACCGATATAGACATAGATGGTTTCAGGCTGGATGTTCCGGACGAGGTTCCCTTTTGGTTCTGGCAGCTTTTTCGTGAGAAGGTCAAAGCCCTCAAGCCTGATGCCTGGCTGGTAGGTGAAGTCTGGACTCATGCAGCAGATTGGGTCTCCTCCTGCTACTTTGATTCTGTCATGAACTATGCACATTTCAAAGACCCGGTCCTGGATTACTTTATCAAGGGCAGCATAAATAAAGACACTTTTCTGCAAAGATTGTATTTGGGACTTAAGACCTATCCATTATCTGCCCTCCATGTTATGATGAACCTGCTGGGCAGTCACGACACCTGGCGCATCGGTGAAATAGCCAAAGACAGACTTCACCTCCTCAAGCTGGCAATCTTTTTTCAGATGACCTATATTGGCACCCCTCATATCTATTATGGCGACGAAATCGCTATGGGCGGAGGTAAGGATCCGGATAACCGCCGACCCTTTGACTGGCATTGGTATAACAACCTCAAAGCCGTTGATCTGCATGATTATTACCGAGAGCTGATAAAGCTCAGAAAAAAACTGAAGATTCTGCAGACCGGACTTATCCTTTTTACACCCCATCCCCAACTTCTCATCTTTGAACGCTTTAACGATAATGAAAGAGTTATTGCCGTGTTCAATAAATCTGATGTGCAGGTTGTTTACACTCCTTTGAATAGAACACCTCAGCTATTGTATTCTATCCCAGGCACTAACCTTGAGGTTAGTAACGAATCCATTACTATCAGCGCTTTCAGCGCAGCTCTCCTGAAAGTCTAACCATAATTAGCATATCAGTCTTTCATTATCACTGAGCAGGGTCCGCAGAGAGTTTGCAGAGACTAAGTCTCTGATAACCCCGTTCGAAAGTCGGCTGCCAATAAAGCAGGATATATTCTCATTCAAGATAATGGTTAGTATGACTTCAATTGGGATATCGCCAAGTTCTAAGATATCTTATTGGGCACAAGTAATCAAAGCTATAAGACTTCTATATCTGGATATATTTTGCATTTTCAGAATAGACAGAACCAGGTTTTCCGCTTGACAGAAATCTGCCGTGTAGATTTATGGCAAACATGAACGGGGCATTAGCTCAGCTGGGAGAGCGCTTGACTGGCAGTCAAGAGGTCAGCAGTTCGATCCTGCTATGCTCCACCATTTTCAGCCACTGGTTAACGGTGGCTTTTTCATTATGGAGTGAAATATTATGAAAATCCTGAAAGAGAAAGACTTCCAGACTATTGCTGAACAAGCGCTCCAAGCGCGTATCAACATCCTGCATATGACAACCCTGTCAGCGTCGGGTCATCCGGGCGGCTCAATGTCTTCAATTGATATTTTGCTTACTCTTTACCACATGCTGAATATCGACAGCTCCAATCCCTATATGCCAGAAAGGGATAGAGTAGTAGTCAGCAACGGACATATTTCTCCGGGGGTATATTGCACTCTCGCCCGGATGGGATTTTTTAACATTGATGATGCCATAGCAGAATTTCGGATGGCCGGCTCCATCTTTGAAGGTCATGTGGAAAGATATGTTCCGGGCGTCGAATGGACAACAGGCAATCTGGGTCAGGGTCTATCTGCAGGTTGTGGATTTGCTCTGGCTGGAAGAATAAATCATAAGGATTATCACACCTTTGTCCTGATGGGCGATGGTGAACAGCAGAAAGGTCAAATCAGCGAAGCGCGTCGTTTTGCTGCCAAATACAACCTGCATAAACTAACAGCAATAATAGACTATAATCAGCTACAGATTGGCGGTTCCATCCATACCGTGATGCCGCAGAATATCAGAGCAGATTGGGAAGCTGATGGTTGGCTTGTCCTGGAAATCAATGGTCACGATTTGCAAGCCATATATGCATCCATACTTAAAGCATCAATATCTGAGACTCCAGTCATGATTTTGGCGCATACAGTTATGGGCAAGGGTGTCTCCTTTATGGAAAATCAGGCTAAATACCATGGTTCTACACTGAAAGCTGAGCAGTTGCAGGAAGCCCTGAATGAATTGGAAGGCGAGAACAGACTCGAATATTATAAACAACTGAGAGAGAAAAAGAGCAGATCAGCGAAAGCCAAAGGCAATGAATTACCTAAGCTGATGCCGGGATTCAATTTGGGTCAACCCAAGGTTTATGCTGAACGAACTGATAATCGAAGCGCTTGGGGTAAAGCTATTGCCGATCTTGCAGCTATAAATGCAAATAGTAAAACTCCAATCGTCGTGTTTGACTGTGACTTACAAGGCAGCGTAAAAACAAATGACTTTGAAAAAGTATGTCCAGACCACTTTATCCAAGGTGGAATCATGGAACAGAATACTGCCGTTGCTGCAGGAGCCATGTCCACCTGTGGAATCTCCACCTGGTGGGCAGATTTTGGCATGTTCGGGATTGACGAAGTATACAATGCCCAGCGCTTGAATGACATCAACCATGCCAACCTCAAGGTGGTCACAACCCACGTTGGCATTGACGTAGGTGAAGATGGCAGAACTCACCAGTGCATAGACTACATCGGTCTGGCACGCAATCTCTTTCATTTCAAATTAATCTGTCCGGCAGACCCTAATCAGACAGATAGAGCAATCCGCTGGGCATCTAATCAGCCCGGTAATATTCTCATTACAATGGGACGCTCTGTGCTGCCAATCATTACGGGAGAAGGTAATGCACCTTATTATGATACCGATTACAGATTCGAATACGGAAAGGCAGACCTTTTGCGCCAAGGAGAAAAAGTTGCTGTAATAGTAACAGGAACTCCAGTGGGCAGAGTCCTCCAGGCTGTAGATAAACTAAAAGAAAGCGACATCAATGCTGCCCTTTGGTATGTATCATCACCGTTGGCAATAGACCGCAACATGATTGCAGAAGCTGCTCTATGCGGGACAATCGTCACTGTGGAAGACCACAATGTTAATAGCGGGTTGGGAACTATAATCGCTAATGAACTTAATGAAAACCAGTTGCACTGCAAGCTGGAAAAACTTGGAGTAAGGGAATATCCCATCTCCGGAAGTTCTGATGATGTATACAAATGGGCTGGGCTTGATGTTGATGCTCTTATGTCAGTTATTAGGAAAGCTTATCATGTATAAAATACCAATCGACATTTGCAAAATCATATTGACGAAATGAGCAACAAAAAGTTTTATATATAATATTAGGAAAATATAGGAGCAGCCTGATGAAAAAGTATCTGAAGACATTTTCTGACAAATGCATCGCTTGCCGCATATGTGAAAGCACATGTTCAAATTTATATTACAAAGAAAACAATGCGGAAAAATCATGTATCCGCATAATGGAAAACGCTTCCGGAAATGCTATCAACGTCTGCAACCAATGCCAGACCTGTGTAGCAGTCTGCCCCACTCTTGCTATCAAAGTTAATGCCCAAGGTGTGGTCATGATAGATAAATCCCTTTGCATTGGAAGTTACATGTGCGTGGCAGCCTGCCCTACTCAATCGATGCACAGACACAAAGATCTGCTCAACCCCTTCAAATGCATATCCTGCGGTGCTTGCGCCAAGAACTGCCCCACCGAAGCCATTCAGATTGTTACGGAATAAGGAGTAAAAATGGACAGCGCAAAGATTAATGACATGAAAGCCAAACACAAGCTGCTGGCTGAATACAAGTATGAGCTCCGCCCAGTTGTCAAAGGTTACAACAGGCGCACCCTGTATATCAATCTCACAGATCAACAAATCAAAGAAAAACCCGTTACCGACCAGATGATAGACAAGTTCGTGGGTGGTAAGGGATTTGACCTTAAACTGATGTGGGATGCTGTGAAAGATACAACCAAATGGGATGACCCCGAAAATGAGATATGCATCTCCTTCGGTCCCCTTTGCGGCAATACTAACTACCCCGGTAGCGGAAAGTCGATTGTTACAACGATTTCACCTTTGACAGGAATACCTGTAGATTGTAATGTAGGCGGACATTTTGGACCATATACCAAATTCTCAGGATTTGATGCTTTGGAAATTCAAGGCAAAGCTGCAGAAGATGTGATAGTCTTCATAGATGGCGATACAGGTAAAGTGCAGATTATGACTGCTCCGGATGAGGATTTCAACAGCCATATCGCCTGCGAGCAGTTTATTCATGAGTTTGCTGATGCACCCGGTAAAGAGCAGTTCGTCTCAGTCGTATCATCAGGAGAAGCCAGTGCGCATGTCCTGATTACCTGTCTGAACTTTTCCTTTTGGGACAAACGCCGTCAGGTGGCACGCCTCAAACAAGCAGGCAGAGGAGGCACAGGCACTGTCTTTCGCAAAAACATCTGAAAGCCCTCGTCGTTAAATATTCCGGACTCAAAGGGGACACTAACAACCCAGTTGACATGGAAACACTACAAAAAACCGGTCTCAAACTGCATAATGAGATTGAGAAGGGAGACAGTACCCAATGTCACATGAGGGAGATGGGAACAGCGCATCTGATGGAAATTATGAATGATTATGACCTGCTTCCCATCAAGAATTTCAAATATGGGCAAATGCCTGAAGCTCTCTCTCTGGCTTCCTGGGAGTTTAAAAAGCTGTTTACTCAGGGTATGCCCGACGGGTGTTGGTTTGGCTGTTCCCTGTCCTGTTGTAAAGCTGTAGATAATTTTGAACCGAGGACAGGTCCTTACAAAGGTCACAAAGTCTGTGTTGATGGTCCCGAATACGAGACAGGAGCCGGCTGCGGCAGTAATCTCTGCATTTGGGATCCCAAGGACGTGGTGGAGATCAATTTCTATTGCGATACTTATGGTGTTGACACTATTTCGTTTGGCACCAGTACTGCTTTTGCCATGGAATGCTATGAATACGGCATCTTGAATAAAGAAAGAACGGGTGGTTTGGATTTGACCTGGGGCAATGCTGATGCTGCTCTCGAACTCCTACATCAGATGGCAAAAGGAGAAGGGTTTGGTGTAATAGTTGGTCAAGGTGTCCGAAGGATGAAACGCATTTTTACCGAGCAATATGGAGCTGACTCGCAATTGATGCAGGATATGGGAATGGAAGCTAAAGGCTTGGAATACAGCCAATACATGAGCAAAGAATCCCTGGCTCAACAGGGAGGTTACACCTTAGCTCTCAAAGGTCCTCAACATGACGAAGCGTGGCTGATTTTCATGGATATGGTTAACAACCACATCCCGACTTTTGAAGATAAAGCTGAAGCTTTGCACTATTTCCCGATGTTCAGAACCTGGTTTGGTCTGCAGGGGCTTTGTAAGCTTCCCTGGAATGATATCGAACCCGAAGACAATGCTCAAACTGATGAACCTGCCAAAGTCCCTGAGCATGTCCAGAACTATGTCGATATCTACAAAGCAATTACAGGCAAGCCTATGGATAAACATGAGCTCATTCGTCAAAGCGAAAGAGTTTATAATTTCCAGAAAGTCTTCTGCCTGCGTATGGGCGGAGGTTTAAGACAGGGAGACATACCTCCTTATAGAGCGATGGGACCTGTCACCGAAGAAGAGTATCTTTCCCGTGAAGAACGGTATGAAAAAGTTCTCAAAGAAAAAGCCGGCATCAGTATCGAAGGAATGTCTATCCTGCAGAAAATGAAAGCACTGCGTGATTTCCGGTATGACCAGTATGACAAGCTGGTAGATGCTGTCTATAAACGCAAAGGCTGGACCAAGGAAGGGATTCCCACGATTGAACACTTGAAAAGCATTGGAATGGATTTGCCGGAAGTTGTAGAAGTGGTTAAGCGTTTCCTCTGATTCCCTAATCCGGTGCTGCCATAATTGCGGGACCGGTGATGATAGAATGGCTGCTGGATTTATTCGGCAGCTTTTTTTATTTCTTTTTCTTTCTGAATTCCCAGGGCGGGATTGGATTATCATCCTTCCAAAGACCAATTTTATATTTTCTTGCCTGTTGTTCCAATGCTTCCAACGAGATATCATTTGTGTATCGGTCATACTTCCAGGCGAATCCGTTTCGCACCAGGTCTCTATTCAGACTGCGTCCATCCGGCAGGAAAATCTCTGCCAGATACCTACCATATTTATCTTTGGTCACGTATTCTGCTTTGACTACTTTCCCGGATACAAGTCCTGATGTAAATAACTTTGCCTGAGTTCCATACGCCTGATGCAATTCAGGGCAGTCAATATTGACCAGTCTGATAACGTATTGAGATTTCTTTTTTAGCAGGACAATAGAATCTCCGTCTTTTACACTGATGACTTTACCCGTAATCGTTTTGGCATAAATGCTTACACTAATTGTAAAAAGAAAAAACGTTCCCAATGCCACCAGTCTGATCGTTTTGTATGTCATAAAAGTAGTCATTGCCTGCTCCGTGGAATTTGATCCTATGTATTTCTGATGGACTAAGAACAATTTCTACGCTTCTTCTGTCAAGCAAAACCTCCCATTAACCTGAATCCCGGAATAACCATCACCTAACTCTCAGATAACCGCTCTCCAGGCTTTATCTGACAGTAATCTGCAAAGCATAAGTGTATGGTGCTTTATGGGAGGATTCTTGTTAGGTCAAGCATAGAGATAATTCTGATTGACAAAATCAGGCTGCAGTGAATTAAGAAATTAAGTAGAAAAGGATGTTGCCGATATCCGGCAGGTATTGATTTCATAACAACAGGCATGGTGATGAGAAGTATTTTCAAGCAGCTCTTATATTGCATCTTTGGCGAATGGAACGGAATCCAGAACCTGATTGCTTTTCCGGTCCTGGTCTTTGTTTTTGAACAGACAAGTTTCGGCAAATGGGCTGTGGGTCTGTTTTCGCTTCATCGTTATAATATGCCTGTCTTTTTATACCTGATCTTTTTGTTGTTTATGCTGTTTGTCATTATCAAAGCCCTCTCCCAGTGGTTGGTTACCCCTACTTCCAAAACATCTCTACCTCAAACTCATGTGGGAAAAGATCTGCTTTTACCTCTTATTTTAAGACTGCATTATGGAATACTTCTCCTGTTCTTCAGTCTGATGATTGTATTTATGTTAAAAAGCGGTTACAGCTTTGTCTTTCGTCGCGACCTTCCATTCTTTTCCGCCTTTCTGTTTGTAGTCAGATACAGTATGATTTTCTGTCTGGTATATGTATATGCTTTTTTGGATGTTGTCACACCTAAGCTTAAAAGTGGACACACTTTTACCACATCTGCCAGATATTTTTATCTAACGGCAGCAAAACACTGGAAGCGTTTTTTCCTAATCCTCATTGTGCAGATAATCCTGATTTTAGTAACAATAACAGTCTTTGAGAAGATTGTCGGTTTTATCGAAAACCTTAATGGATGGGGTATCATATCCATGACTGACAATCCTATTCAGTTCAGATTTCTCGAAGGAAAATCCAGTTTGGAGACAGCAATCAACACCTTGGTTATAGCACTCGGATTTCTGATTTCCAATCTTCTCTACAGCCCTTTTATGCTGCTTTTTAAAAAAGGTTTTAAAATTCTAAAATTAAACTTAAACGGATGATGTGGAAATGCCTGTAAAACGCAAACCTATCCGCAGAACAAACAGCAGAAGCCATCGACGCAAGCAGGGAAAGTCAAATACAGCAGTTGTAGTAATTTCTGCTATAGCTCTGTTTGGAATAATATATTGGATTAGTAATCCTTCCGCTGACAATAAGATTGTTACAAAGAAACCTGCTGCCAGTCAAACTCCAGAAGAATCAAGAGCTGAAAATCCTGAACCGCAAAAAGACGAAGCTCCTCAAAAAGTTAAACCTCTTGAACCAAAAGCTGATACAGATGTGGAAAAGGGGATTTATCGTGCCGCCGCCAAATTACACATTGATCCTGATAAAATTAAACATAAGGTATCTGATGGTTTGCTCATATATACCGTTCCTATAGATCCGGCACTAAGCGACTTGCTTTTTGCCAATATGATAATCAAAGGTGAAGTTGAAAACCTGAAGGGAAAGTTTGTTAGCGGTCAGGAAAAGAACCATAGACAAATACTCAGCTTTACTGATAATCCCACAGGCAAGAAAATCCAAGTCGAGTTATATTATAAAAAGAGCGAGATATCTCCTGATGCAGCAGGAAAATATCTGACAATTATTATAGATGATTTCGGATATGCCAATGGCAAACTGCTGAATGGTTTTGCTGAAACCAAACCGGAAGTCTGCTTTGCCATCCTGCCTGATACCAAGTATGCTGATGAAGCTTTGGAATCTGCCAAACGGGGAGGACATGAAGCAATTATCCATGCACCCATGGAACCCATCAATTATCCCAAAGAAAATCCAGGTGAAAAAGCAATTTTTATACAACTGACACCTGGAGAAATCAGCCGCAGAATGGAACGCTATATTGAAAAACTACCCGGGTGCATCGGAGTCAATAATCATATGGGAAGTCTTGCCACTGCTGATGAGCCAGCCATGCAGGCTGTGATGCAGACCCTGAGAAAACATAATCTGCTCTTTGTGGACAGCCGCACAACGAATAGCAGCATTGCCTATAAAATTGCCCAAAAAAATCAGGTTCCTGCTTTCAAAAGAGATGTTTTCCTGGATGAGCCTGACCTAAGTGATGCAACTCTAAACAAGCGTCTTGCTGATTGTATTGCCATTGCAAGAACCAAACCCCAGGTTGTTGCCATAATGCATTGCCATAGCGCTAATCACCTTGCCTATTTGAAAAGATTCATTACCCTGGCAGAACAAAGCGGATTCAAGCTGGTGCCACTCTCCAAACTTGGAGCATACAAGCTTCCTGCAATTCAGTAAAGGTTTTGATATGAATGTAATAAACTCGATTCTGATGGGATTGATACAAGGTTTGACTGAATTTCTACCAATATCCAGTTCCGGTCATTTGGTGTTGTTTCAACATTTCTTTAATAGACAAAGTCCATCCGGAACAGACATTTCCCTGGAAGTGTTTTTGCATTTTGGTTCACTGATTGCAGTCATAATCTATTTCCGCAGAGATATTACAGAGTTGATCAGCTCTCTTTTTCACTGGAAAAGATCTCTGGATGCCAACAAACATTTACGCAATAGAATGGTGATAGTTTACCTGATTATCTCCACTTTTGTAACAGGAATAATCTATGTCCTGGCGGGAGACAGAATAGAACAGGCATTTTCCCGTCCTTTGCTGGTGGCTGTTTTTCTGGGTGTAACGGGAATAATTGTGTTCACGTCCGACCTGGTCAAGAAATCTGTTATCCCAGCTTCCGGCATGGGTATGCTGCGCAGTATTATAATAGGTCTGGGACAGGGTATAGCCATGCTGCCCGGAATTTCGCGTTCCGGCACGACTATATCAACTTCCCTCTTTTGCGGCATTAAAAGAGCAGACGCAGCCCGCTTTTCATTTCTACTCAGTATTCCTGCCATATTAGCTGCCAACCTGAAAGAACTGGGAACACTTAGTCAACTGCAAGGAAATCTTCTCCTCAGCTATCTGCTTGGTGCTTTGGCAGCTTTTATCTCAGGTTACCTTGTTATCAGCTTGCTTTTAAGACTGATACAATCCAGCCGGCTCAGATATTTTGCTTTTTACTGCTGGTTCATCTCAGCTTTTACTCTGACCCTTCTGTTCTTACAATAGGTATATGAAACCTCTCAAATCTCAGGAATTTCTTGCATCACCCGCTGCTCTGAAAGCAGCCTCTGCATATCTTGTAATTGGTTCTGACAGTTATATTGTGGAGAAAGTCTGCCGTGCTTTACGCGAACTTATCCGCAAGAAACTCCCCGCATATGAAGCAATTGTGCTATGGGGCGACGAATTGAGTGTATCCGAGATTTCGGAGTATTTGGACAGTTATTCCATTTTTGCTGAGGAAAGACTGCTGATTATCCGCAATGCACACAGGTTGGGAGAGGAAAACAAAAACCGTAAAGCCCCGGAACGTATGAAACTGATACTTTCCATTATAGCCAAATACCTTGCTAATCCTGAACCCACCCAAGCTCTTATAGTGATTGCTGATAGTGTGGATGGCAGAATTTCAGAATGGAAAAAAATCAAGGAAGCCTGCCAGGTTATCGAATGTGATTCCATCAAGTATTCCAACGAAATGCGCGCCTGGTTGGATTCATCCTTAAAAGCTAATCAAAAAACCATGAATTCTGAAGCAAAGAACCTCTTTTTGGAAAAAGTTGAGCTTGATTACAAAACTGCTGATAACGAGCTTGAAAAAATCATGATCTTGGTGGGAGAGCGCAAGAATATCACTCTGGCTGATGTCCATACCACCTTGCCCACTACACGCGCCGGTTCCTTAACAGAATTCTATAGAGCATTGGGTTCGCGAAATACTGCTTCGGCAGTCAGCAAAGTGCTGGATATGCTGGAAAATGATTGGGCAGATCTGCAAATCCTTTCCAATCTGTTCCGTTTTTTCTTCAATCTCTGGAGGATTCAGACCTTGCGTGCCAAGCATATTACTGTGGATGAGATAATCTCCAGGCACCTTAAAGACATTTTTGAAAATCAGCGACGTGATTATTTTAGTTATGCTGCCAAGTATACACCCAAGGAACTGGTGAAAGCTTTCGAATTGATTTTTGAAACTGATTCCCAGATCAAACTCAGCATGGCAGAACCTGAAATTCTGCTGACTATCTGCATTACCAAAATCTGTAATGACAAATAATCCAAATCACCGTGCTCAGGGCATTCTGCTGCATATAACAGCTTTACCTTCCGAATATGGAATCGGAGATTTGGGAGCTTCTGCCCGAGCTTTTATCGACTATCTGGCTGCAAGCGGTTACCAATCCTGGCAAATCCTACCACTCAATTTTCCCGGGTATGGCGATTCGCCCTACAACCCACTTTCCAGCTTTGCCGGAAGTCCTTTTCTGATTGACCCTGACCAATTGTTAACTGATGGACTTGTCACTACCAAAGAACTGGATAAAGCCCGGCTTGTAAATACCGGCAAAGTAGAATTTAGAAAAGTTTACACCAAAAAACTAAAGCTGCTCCGCAATGCCTATATCAAGTTCCGCTCGAGGGAGAAAACCTCTATCCTCACCGATTTTCTGGAACAGGAGCGTTATTGGCTAAAGCCTTTCATCTGTTTCAGTTACCTGAAGGAAGTGTATAAAAATCAACCTTGGCAGAAATGGAAACCACGGCATCTGTTTTATTCGGATACCCTTTTTCAGAGCTTATATAATGAAGTGCCGGACTGCCTGTTGTTTCATGTCTTTCTGCAGTATTGCTTTGAGCATCAGCTTAGGCAGCTCAAGTCTTATGCAGAAAGTAAAAACATCCGTATCATTGGTGACCTTCCCCTCTATGTTGCGCTGGATAGCTGTGACGTCTGGTCGCATCCGGAACTGTTTGAACTTGATGACAAAGGTTTTCCGCTCAGAGTAGCAGGCGTTCCCCCGGATGCATTTTCACAGACAGGTCAGTTGTGGGGCAATCCTCTCTACAACTGGGATAAAATGCAGCAGGATGGGTTTGACTGGTGGAAACGCCGTCTGAGCAAGGCTTTTGCTTTTGCCGATGTAATCCGATTGGATCATTTTATCGGACTGGTCAATTACTGGGCTGTGCCAGCCGGCTACCCTGATGCAATGCAGGGTGAGTGGCTGCCCGGACCCCAACATCTTTTTTTCGATTCCATTCTGCGTGTCTTTCCGCCTGAGCGGTTTATTGCGGAAGACCTTGGTATTCTGACTGACGAAGTTAATTCTCTGCGCGACTCATACGGGTTTCCCGGCATGATTATATTGCAGTTTTGTTTTCAACACGAACACAATGATGTCCTCAGTTTTCCGGAAAACAAAATCATCTATACAGGCACTCATGACAACCAGACCTGCGTCGGGTGGTATCTCAGCAACAGGATGGCAGGCAAACAGGATAATCAACATCTGGAGAGCTACCTGCATAGAATCGGCTTTTTGGCAGATTCCGAACCACTCACGGAGCATAATGTCGCACCTCTTTTAACCAGACTTGCCCAAGCCAGTCCCTGCCGTCTTTGCATCATTCCTATACAGGATATCCTTGCCTTGGATGACCAAGCCCGCTTCAACATTCCAGGCACAGCACTCGGAAACTGGCGCTGGCGCTTGCTTTCCCTGCCGTTATCAGAATTCTGATATCGTCCTTCCTCATTATTTCCTTAATCATTGTATTTGATGAGATCCAATATCTTACAATCATACCTATCTAACTTATTAACATATTGTTAGCTACATTATTCCCTAAATTCTATGTCATAATCTGAAGAGGGTATTCAGAGACTTAGTCTCTGCAGACTCTCTGCAAGCTCTCCACGAGATTTAAGAAAGTAGATAGGTATATTAATCTATTTAATGTTGCCCTTAATTATTTTAAGATTAACCTTGACAATATATAGCTTATATTTATTTTATCCTTATATATATCAAGAGAGGTTGATATGAAACTTAGCACCTGTCCCGTTTGTCATGGAAAGCTTAGAATAAAAGAATATCAATGCTGCGAGTGCCAGCTTGTTTTGCGAGGTGATTTTGAGGAAAGTCATTTTGCCAATCTATCACGAGAACAACTCGACTTTGTCCGGACATTTATTATTGTGCAGGGCAATATCAAAGAGATGGAAAAGCGCTTGAATATTTCTTATCCCACCGTCAAAAACAGATTGTCCGATATTATTAAAGCCTTCGGACATACAGAAACAAACAACATTGATTACAGCGATGTCTTCAGCGATCTGGAAGAAGGATTTGTCAGCGTGGAAGAAGCATTGACTATGATCGAAGCAAGGAGAAAAAAGAAATGAAAACTATGAGAATCGAACGCCGGATAGGACTTCCTGAAATCAAGGAAGTCAACATCAGCAATGAATTTATGGGAACCAGACTGACTCAAGGGGAACCCGGTGAAGTTATGATTATTGCTGAACTTCTTATCAGGTCTTCCGGGGATGTGGAAATCAAAGAAGAAGACCTGATCGAAGTCAACATCAACGAATCGAAAGGCAAGGTTGAGATTGATATCACAGAACCCGATCTGGATGAGGACGATTATGACATCAGCGAACGCAGCAGCCTCACGATTGTCCTCCCCCCCGAAATAAAAGTAAAAGCCGAGACAGAAAACAACTTTATCATTGCGGAAGGACTTCAAAACAACCTTGACCTGACCAGCGAGAACGGCTCGCTCAAGGTTATCGGATGCACGGGCAACATCAATATCACCAATGAGAATGGTCTCATCAAGCTGGAAAAGGTTATTGGTGAGCTTTCCATCAACGAAGAAAATGGACCCATCTCCGGAGATGACCTGAGTGGAGGCAAACTTAGCATCAAGTCAGAAAATGGTGCAATCAAACTACGTAGCTGCCAGTATGAAGATGTGGAGATTCATAATGAAAACGGCATGGTCTTTTATGAAAGCTTATTGGTGGATGGCGGCTCCATCGATATCAAGAACGAAAACGGACACATCAGCCTGACGCTTTCCCCCATGCAGGGCTTCGTCCTCAATGCCAAAGCTGAACTGGGACAGATAAAGAACAACTTTATCACGTCCGCCGGGATTCCGGAAAACGGCATGTTTGATACTTACAATCTGGAAATCGGTGATAAATCCATGCAGATAAACCTGGTCACCGAAAACGGGATGATTAAATTGAATTCCTCCGATATGCTGGGCTCTGATTTCTTCCATGGAAAGCTGGATTTTATCAAAGAAATGCTGAAAGACAATTCGGAACAAGGATTGAAAGAAGCTCAGAAAATCATAGGACAGCTCATTGCTTCTCTAACCAAACTCATCGAAAAGGTAAGTGAAGAAGGAGTTAAAGAAAAAATCGAACAAGCCCTCAAGCAGTTGAAAGAATGGAAGGGTAGAATAAACGAACCGGAACTCAAGGACAGTGTAAAAAATTCCTTCGACAGCATTTCCACAGACGTGGGAAAAGCAGTTCAGGAAGCACTTAAGGCTGCTCAGGAAGCGATGAAGGCTACCAGAGAGAAATATCAAGAGGAGTTCAAACCTCACATTGAAAAACACTTTGGCAGAGGTAAGGATTTTGTCCGTCACTTCCGTGGATTCAGGTTTGACGGTTTCCCGTATGCACCACCGCCTCCTCATTCCGAAAAAGAAGCCATGCAGGACAAAGCACGGCTTAAAATCCTGGAAATGCTGGAAGCCGGTAAAATCACGTAAGAGGAAGCAGAAAAATTGCTTAAAGCAATCCATTGATATATGTCCTAACAATCAAAGACAGCTGTGAAAGGCTGTCTTTTTTTTGAGCAGTTACTTTGCTCTTGACAGATAAAGCGACTGTGAATTGAGGTCTAATAACGGTCGGGATGTAGCGCAGTCCGGTTTAGCGCGTTCGGTTCGGGACCGAAAGGTCGCTGGTTCGAATCCAGTCATCCCGACCATTTAACAACCTGCAACCATTCTCCGGGAATACATATGAAACACAATGAGCAAAGCTGGTTCTTTTACATAGGAAAGATTATCCCCTATCTCAAAAAGGATAAGTGGCTCTTTATGTTCGGACTTTTTGCCATGTTGCTAACCTCGGGAATGCGATTGGTGGACCCTCTCATCCTTGCTCATATCATTGATAAAAGTATCCCTCGTAAAGATATGACTGATATGCTGCGCTATGGCGGTTACTTTGTCATTGTGATTATTATTTCGGGAATTCTATCCTATCTGCAAATCATCCTGATGTCGCGCCTGGGAATCAAGATTATCACTAACTTCAAGGGCAATGTCTTCCGGCATCTGCTCAAAGCACCCCTTTCCTGGTTTAACACTCAGCCTGTGGGAGAACTGATTGCCAAGGTCGAAAGCGACAGTGAAAGGGTCAAAAATCTGTTTTCGGATTTATCCATACAAGTTATTGGAAATATCATCTTCTTTGTCGGTGTTTACGTCATCCTGATGATAAAATCAAGCCGCATCACTCTGCTGATGACTGCTCCTGCAATTATCATCATGGTCTCTTACTATTTTGTGGTCAGATACCTTTCCAAGTATTACAGGCGCATCAGAGAACTCTATGCTGACATTACTGCCAAAATAACTGATTTCGTGCAGGGAATGCAGGTAATTCAAGTGCTTAATCAACAGCAAAAGGTATTCAACCATCTAAGCAAATCTTCCAGTAGCAAAAAAGCGATGGATACAAAAGCATCATTTATTGAATACGGCATGCAGGGTGTCTTTGCCTTTGTTTTCGAGGTTTTGTTTGTTATTATCATTATCAAGGTTTCTGCACCCAGGATAATTATCGGCACCATGACAATAGGAACCCTGTTTGTCTTTATCCAGTATATCTTCAAGCTTATGTGGCCATTGATGAACATCTCTGAGAATGTTATGCAGATACAGCGTTCTTTTGTGTCCTTAAAGAGAATTCTGGATTTAACAGCTTTGACAACAGAAGAAGAAATCCATACCGGCAGTAAAATCCCGCTCTTTGAACATGAAATTCGCTTTGAACATGTATGGTTTGCTTACAAAGATGAAGACTGGGTGCTGAAAGATGTGTCCTTTTCAATACCTAAAGGGCAAAAAATTGCTTTGGTCGGTGCTTCCGGTAGCGGTAAAACGACAACGGTCAGCCTTTTATGCGGGTTCTACCAACCTCAGAAAGGGAAGATATTGATAGATGATGTCTCTCTTGATGATCTGGATATTTACTTATGGCGAGAAAAAATCGGTCTGATTCTGCAGGATATTTTCCTTTTCCCGGGAAACATCCTTGAGAACATCAGAGTTTACAATGATGAAGTATCCATCAAGGATGTAAAGAAAGCTGTAAACATAGTGCAGCTTGATGACTTTATCCAAAATCAGGCTTCCGGATTGCAGACAGAATTGGCTGAACGCGGCCAAAACATTTCACAGGGTGAGAAGCAACTCATCAGTTTCGCCCGAGCCCTTGCATTTTCACCGGAAGTGATAATCATGGACGAAGCCACCGCCAGCATTGATCCGCAGACCGAAACACGCATCCAGAAATCCATGGAGCGTGTCCTGGAAAACAAGACTGCCGTAATCGTCGCTCATAGATTAACGTCTGTCCTGGATGCCAATCAAATCCTGTATTTCAGGGATAACGAGATTATCCACCGTGGTAATCATAATGAACTAATGTCAACCTGCGAAGACTATAAACGTCTGGTTGAATTGCAGATGCTTAGCAGTTCGACCGAAGACACAATTGAGACAATATGAGGTCTGCCCGATGAATTATCATATTAAGTGGATTTTCAAAGAGTGGGCTTCACAAAAGTGGTGGGTTCTGCTGCTTTTGCTTTTTACGCTATTGAGCAGCGCTGTCGCAGTTGCATATCCAATTGTGTTTAAAAAGCTTATAGATTTATTATCAGACATCTTGAAGTTTCCTGCCAATTATCCCACCCCGATGCATCAGGTAAACAGAATCATCATGCTTTTCCTGGCTATCGGGTGCGGACAGCTTATAACAGGATTCTACCCATCCTTCCGGGCTTTTATGAATGTCCGGTTTGAACATGCTCTCAGGATGCGTTATTTTGGCAACATCCTGGATAAAGACTATACTTTTTATCAGAAATTCCGCACCGGTGACATTGTCACAAGGCTTACTGATGACTTGAGTGATTTCCCCAAAGTCGCCTGGTTCCTTTGTTCCGGAATATTCAGAGCGTTGAATTCATTCTCTATGATTGCGTTCAGTCTTGCTGTCATGTTCAGCCTGAACTGGCTTTTGACCTTGCTTTCCATTGCTTCTCTGCCTTTGATGATGATTGTCTTTTATATAACATCAGATAAGTTATATTTGAATTTCCAGCGTAACCAGCAAGCTATCAGCGATATCAACAGCCAACTGGAGATGAGTTTCAGCGGGATTCGTATCATTAAGGCTTTTGTCAGTGAGGAAAAGTATAACCGTTTCTTTGATGCTGCCTTGGCTCGCAGATTCAAGACCGAGATGAGCGTAGTCAAGCTCAATGCTGTTCTGCATTTGATTTATGAATATATTGATTACTTTGCTCAGATTGGCGTCATCATTTTTGGCGGCTGGATGGCAGTGAAGGGGACCATATCAGTCGGCACCTTTTTCCTGTTTTACTCCTATCTGAGTATGATGATCTATCCCCTGCTTGATTTGCCGCAGCTTTTTGTCTCCGGTAAGCAGTGTTTCGTAAATATCGACCGTTTGGATGAAATGCGTGATTATCCTGTGGCTCATCCTTCTCCCCAAAACGGATTACAACTTAATACGCTGAATGATATCAGCTTGCAAAATGTCAGTTTCACCTATCCTGAAAAAGATACCCCTGTGCTCAGAGAGTGTAATCTGGAGATTTCCAAAGGTGAAAAGGTGCTGCTCTTAGGTTCAACCGGTGCCGGTAAAAGCACTTTTGCTCATTTGCTGACCGGCGTGTTGCACCCGACTTCCGGAGTTATAGCAATCAACGGGACATCGCTGGACAAGCTTGACATCAAGGCATGGCGCAACCTGATCGGTTATGTCCCTCAGGAAGCTCTGCTGTTTACTGGAACGATAAGAGATAACATCAACTTCGCCCTGCATGAAACAGACAACATCCCATATTCTGATGTAGTCAGGATTTCTCAGCTAAAAAGCGAACTGGAAGCCTTTCCTCAAGGTGATGAAACCCATGTCGGCAACAAAGGGTTAACCATTTCAGGCGGACAGAAGCAACGGGTAACAATTGCCCGCGCTTTGATTAACAATCCCCGTCTGCTAATTCTGGACGATATCACTGCAGCCCTTGATGCAGAAAATGAAAAACAGCTCTGGCAGGAGCTTGGGGAGAACTTTACAAACATCACCTGTGTGGTCATTTCTCATCGGCTTTCCACTCTGCGTTATATTGATACCATTATCTTTATTGATTCCATGGGTTATTGCCATAAAGGAACGCACGATGAACTGGTGATGCGATTGCCTGAGTATCACTCATTTATACATGAGCACTTAAAAAAATAGCTATTGATTCTTAACTGTATTAAATATAAGTGTTTCCACTGCCTGTTACTTCATGACCAGGGTTAGCTCAAGCGCTAACGGAACAGCATTTGCAGATTTGACCAGACTGGAACTCCCTGGTTGTTCAATAATACCATCCCAATCATGAATGCAACCAACAGGATCAAAATAATCAAACCGACGCTGCAACCTGTCTGCCTGTGACCGCATATTTCGCATTTCATCATCATGACGGGGATTTCTCCGCCGCAATTGGGACACCTTTTCAGTTGTATGTTTTCATCAAATTTCTGCTTTGTGTCAAATCGGACCTTGCGCGGAGCTATGGATTTTCTCTCGTAATGCAGATTTCCTGCCGGGATATCCTTCGTGTGTTCATCACTGCCCACTGAAACAACTTTGCGATAGCCTGGGTTTGCTGTTTTGTCCTGTTCAGGCTGGGTAGTGCTGCCCGGGGTGTTTTGCTTGAATTTCTTGGTGGCTTTGGCTACGACTCGGATGATAAAGAAAATTACCGCCAGATTGATAAGAGTTGAGACTATGGATTCCGGTCCGCGCATAAGCACCCCTTTAAGATTTATTAGATAAAGTATCTTTTCCACTCGTTTGTCTGCTTGTCAATCAGTTTGTTTTGCATAATCCTGTTTCTGGGTCTAGAGAGGGTTTTCGGAGACTTAGTCTCTGCAGACTCTCTGCAAATCCTCATCATCAAAAAAGGTCAAACTTATGTTTGGTAGAGCAGAGATAGATTTCCTGCCCTGATTATTCTGTATTGACAAAAAAAGCAGAACCGCAGAAGCTAATTCCAAAGCTAAGCAGAAAGAGGTGACGGCATGACAGACAACTATGTTATACTCAAGACTTTTACCAATGTGTTTGAGGCAGATTTAGCCAAAGGTCTGCTGGAAGAAAACGGAATCAGGGTCGAGCTCAAGAATGAGATTTTTAACAGCATTTATTCCACATTTGCCGGAGATATGTTTAAAATAGAGCTTTGGGTGGCGCAGGATGAGGCTGAAGACGCCCGCCGCATAGTGGATGCCTATACCGAAGGATTTGTCGTCAACAGCCTGCTGACTGAAGCCGGTGCATTATTGGAAGGGCACTTCGTTCTTACTTCCGGACGACATAGCGGCAGATATATCGAAAAAATCCGCATTCTACAAAATCCCGCCTCTGCCGCCATTCTCTGCCGGCACCTGGCTGAACAGCTTTCCGCTTATGACTTTGATGCTGTGGTCGGACCAGCTTACGGTGGCATTGCACTGGCTTTTGAAGTGGCAAGGCTCATGGGTAAGCAATTCATCTTCACTCAGAGGAAAGATGAACAAATGACCATCCGTAGCGGATTTGACCTCCAGAATATCCGTAGCGTGGCAGTTATCGAGGATATTGTTACCACCGGGGGCAGTATCAAAGAAGTAGTTGTCTGTCTAAATGAAAAGGGCATAGAAGTGGCAGCTATCGGTGCTATTGTTGATCGTTCCGGAGGTAATGTCGATTTCGGATGCACCTTCATTCCCCTCCTGACCTTGGATGTTCCAAGCTGGGATGCAGATTCCTGCGAGTTGTGCAGAAATGGAGTCCCGATTACCAAACCCGGCAGCAGTGATAAAAAATGACAACTGAAAAATCCAGAAGACCTACCAGACCTAAAACCTCTCAAGCTATAAATCCGCCCAAAGTTGCTTATGACATTTTTGCCCCTTATTATGATAAATATATGAAGCATGTAGACTATGACAGATGGACGGATAAAATCCTGCAACTCTATGCCATGCATACACGTAAACAGCTTCATGACATTCTTGAACTTGCCTGCGGCACTGCTCAGATATCATCACGGCTGGTCAGGCTTGGATACAATGTTACTGCTTCCGACCGTTCTGCTGAAATGCTAAACTATGCCGCCCAGAAAGAATATAAACCTCAACTGCTCCAGGCTGATATGACCTCTCCCCTGCCTCAAAACAGCTTTGAACTGGCAATCCTGGTCTTTGACAGCATCAATTACCTGACTGAAAGCTCCGACTTGACTGTGCTCTTTAACAACGTCGAAACAGCTTTGAAAGAGGATGGTCTGTTTATCTTTGATATATCTACTTATCATAACAGCCGGGAGAACTTTGATGATTATTTGAACGTTGATGAGGAAAAGGATTACCTGCTCATCCACCGCGCTAATTTCATCCCGGAGCTGATGCTGCAGAAAACGCATCTTACCATTTTTCAGAAATCGGATAATCATTACATTCGCCTTGAAGAAGAACACCGTCAACGTGTATATTTTGTAAATGAAATCCTTGCCGAATGCGCCAAATCTCACCTCGATTGCGCCGGTATCTATAGTCTTGTTTATGATAGAAACTTGCTGAAAACAAATACTCATAAGCTGGATAGACAGTATTCCAGGCTGTTCTTTGTCCTCAAGAAACTGTGACATGAGAAGAGACTGTCAACTTCTGTATGATAATGAGCTGGCAATGCGGAGCAAGTATCCCGTAATAGCCGGAGTTGACGAAGCTGGAAGAGGTCCGATTGCCGGACCGGTGGTCGTCGCTGCGGTTATCCTTGATCCTGCAAATCCTGTCGCAGGTGTTAACGACTCCAAACAGCTCTCTGAACACAAACGGGAGCTTTTATTTGATGTGATTTTAAGCTCAGCTTTGGCTTATTCCATAATCGAGATATCCCCTCGGGTCATAGATGAAATCAACATCCTGCAGGCTGTTTTATCAGGTATGGTTAAAGCGCTGGATGCTCTATCAGTCTGTCCTGACGTTTGTCTGATTGATGGCAACCGCCTCCCTGATAAGCTAAAGTATCATTCACTTGCATGTGTCAAAGGCGACGCCAACTATGCTTCCATAGCCGCAGCATCAATCCTGGCTAAAGTCCACAGAGACAGACTTATGATTACCCAGGATATGGTCTATCCGCAATATGGCTTTGCCAAGCATAAAGGCTACCCCACTGCTCTGCACCTCCAAGCTTTACACACTCACGGTCCATGCCCGATTCACAGACTTTCCTATGGTCCGGTTCAACAACTGGAGATTTGGCAAAGGTAATAAAGTGATTAGGATATTGTTTGTATGAAAGAAATTGGACCGGAAACGCAGAAAGCACTGCAGAACTTCCCTCTCTCCGGAGAGCTATTGGATATCCATTTAATCAAAGCCATGGCTATGGTTAAGCTAGCCTGCTGTAAAACCAATGTAAGTTTAGGTTATCTTGCAGCAGATATTGGAGAGGCTATTTCCACTGTCTGCAATGAGTTCATTGATGGGCAGCACTCTGATTTAATTGTGATAGACCCCTATCAGGGAGGTGCCGGTACCAGCACCAACATGAACTTTAACGAGGTTATCGCCAGCCTGGCAAGCAGATTAACAGCTGATGTAAGAGTGGACGAACTTGATCATGTCAATCTTCATCAGTCAACCAATGACGTATACCCCACTGCAGTTAAAGTGGCAGTCCTGTTACGGTTGAAAGAACTGGAAACCTCTGTGGCTATACTTCAGGAAGCTTGTCAACACAAAGAACAGGACTTCGCGTCCATCGTCAAACTAGGCAGAACGGAACTGATGGATGCTGTGCCTATGACCCTGGGTATGGAGTTCGGAAGTTATGCTGAAGCATTTGCCCGAGACAGATGGCGCATCTTTAAGTGCAAGGAAAGAATAAAGACCGTAAATCTGGGCGGCACAGCCATTGGCACCGGACTTGGTGCACCCAGAGATTATATAATGAAAGTGAACGAAGAGCTGAAACACATCACCGGGCTATCAGTCTCACGCAGTGAGAATCTGGTCGATTCTACCCAGAATCTGGATTCGTTTGTGGAAGTATCCGGAATTCTCAAAGCCTTGGCTGCCAATCTGCTGAAAGTTGCCAATGACCTGAGGTTGCTTGCTTCCGGTCCTGAAGGCGGTCTGGCTGAGATTGAGCTGCCTGAAAGACAGAAGGGCAGCAGCATGATGCCGGGTAAGATAAATCCCGTTATTCCTGAAGCGATAGCTCAAGTAGCCCTCAAGGTGATGTCCAATGACAGCCTGATAGCTATTGCAGCCGGTTTGGGCAATCTTGAACTTAATCAATATCTGCCTTTGATATCCCACACTATCCTCAATTCTCTCAAGCTTTTAACCAATGCTTCCACTATCTTTGCCGAGAAGTGCATCACAGGCATCAGAGCCAATCCTGCCAACTGCCTCAAGCATCTTATGAACAGCAAATCCATTGGCACCTACCTTCTCCCGAAGTTTGGTTACGACGTTATGGAAGAGATAATCATGGCAGCTGTTGAAGAGCGCAAAACCATCAGAGAAATCATCCTGGAAAGAAAGCTTCTTACTGCAGGGCAGTTTGAGAGCTTGTTTCAACCCCAACGCATGTATAAACTGGGTTATACAAAAGAAGACTATCAGGATTAATTGATATGACAAAAGCACCACGTGGAGAAAGGCTTGTCATCGTTATTACCGGCAAACGCAACGCCGGTAAATCCTCCCTTATCAATGCCCTGACCGGACAGGAAATCGCCATAGTATCCGACATTGCCGGAACTACGACTGACCCGGTTGACAAGCATTATGAACTGCTTCCCTTGGGACCGGTCACGTTTTATGACACAGCCGGTATTGACGATGTGGGCGAGCTCGGCACCAAACGCGTTCAGGCTACGCGAAAGGTTCTAACCCGAGCTGACCTGGCGATACTTGTTTCCGGGTCCGGTGAGTTTGATGATTCGGAAATACAGCTGATAGAGCATATTCGTGAATTGAAAGTTCCTCTCCTTATAGTATTTAACAAATCCGACCTGATTGAGCCTAATGCCCAAGCCCTGAACTTCTGCCGGGATAAAGGTTTGCGCTACTGCAAAGTGTCTTCTGTCACGGGAGCCGGTATTGATGAATGCAAAGCGGTTCTCATGTCCTTAGCACCTGAAATGCTAAGGCAGGAGCGCCCTCTGGCGGGTGATTTGGTGCAGGCAGGAGAGCACGTTGTTCTTGTTACACCGATTGATTTGGCTGCGCCAAAAGGCAGACTGATTTTACCTCAAGTGCAGGTCATCAGAGACTTGCTTGACAATGACGCTATTGTAAGCGTAGTGAAGGAAAGGGAACTGGAATATGCTCTGGAAATGATGAAACAGCCTCCAGACCTTGTAATCACTGACTCGCAAGTAGTTCTCAAGGTTGCAGGTGATGTCCCGGAAGATATTCCTCTCACGACTTTTTCCATTTTATTTGCCCGTTACAAAGGCGAACTGGAAATCCTGCTCCAAGGAGCTCGCAAAATAGACCAGCTCAGGGATGGCGATAAAATCCTGATTGCTGAATCCTGCTCACATCATGTTCAGTGTGACGATATAGGCAGAGTAAAGATTCCTCGCTGGTTAAGTCAGTATACCGGAAAGCAGCTGGTTTATGAGGTTTTTGCCGGACATGATTTTCCCGAAAATCTGGAAAGCTTTGCCCTGGCAATCCATTGCGGCGCTTGCATGATAAATCCGATGGAAATGAACCACAGAATGATGGAATGTGCTCGCAGAGGTGTCCCAATCACCAATTACGGCATGGCTATATCCAAGGTCCAGGGCGTTCTGGAACGGGTTGTCCGTATCTTTAACCTTTGATTTTTCAGCAATCCTCCCTTTAATATGAAGAGAATTTTCTGAGGGTTTCCTGAGACTAAGTCTCTGCAAACTCTCTGCAGACATATAAACAAAAAAAGGATAAGGATGTGTCAGACTAAGTGAATATCCTGCTTGACAAACCCGCTTTCTGACGAAAATGACTTAATCAGATTAGAAGAAGGTAATGTGTATAAAATTGCAGCAGTTCAGTTAAGTCCTGTGTTCCTCAGTGTGGAAGCCAGTCTGAAGAAAGCAGGAATGATGTGTGAAAGTTTGGACGCTGACCTGATAGTATTTCCGGAATTGGTTACGAGCGGATATGCCTTCTCCAACAAGGATGATGTCGCTGCAGTGGCAGAACCGTTCCCCAACGGCAAATCATTCCGCTATATGCGCGACCTTTCCGCCAGGCACAATGCCAGCGTGGTCTACGGCTTTCCTGAAAGCGATGGTGATAAATATTACAATTCAGCCGCATTGGTAAATCCTGATGGCAGCCATTATTTATACAGAAAAACACATCTGTTCTATCGGGAAAAGCTCTTTTTCAGCCCAGGCGATACGGGTTTGATTGTATGCCCAGCCAAGAATAAAGTCCCTGTGGGTCTGATGATTTGCTTTGACTGGCAGTTTCCGGAAGCAGCTCGGGTTTTGGCTCTCAATGGAGCAGAAATCATCTGCCATCCTTCCAATCTCGTCTTACCCTGGTGCCAGCAGGCTATGCTGACCAGGTCACTGGAAAACAGAGTCTTCAGCATCACGGCAAACCGCATCGGCACTGAGGTTATCGGCTCAACGAGCATAAACTTCACAGGACAAAGCCAGATAACCAGCCCCCTGGGAGAAATTATCCAAAGATTGAGTCCCAATCTTGAGGAAATCGCAGTGGCAGAAATCAATCCCGAGGCTGCACGTGATAAAACAGTCACGGAAATGAACAATCTGTTTGGAGATAGGCGTCCGGCATTTTACACAGACATCCTGAATCCCAGACAACGCCAAACCTGATCCGGAATCAAATACCATGGATAAAGAGCTGATCAGAAAAGAGATAATCGAACTCAAATCTGAGATAGAGCGGCACAACATGCTCTATTATGAATTCGCCAATCCCTCCATCACTGATTATGAATATGACCAGCTGGTGATGCGGCTCAAGCAATTGCTGCAGGATAATCCGGAATTTGAAGCTGAGGGAAGCCTGCTCCAAAAAGTAGGAAATGACCTCACCACCGGTTCCAAGACAATAACCCATAAGCAGAGAATGTATAGCCTGGAAAACGCATATAATCTGGCAGAAGTAGAAGAATTCCTAAACAAGATTGCCCGAGAGACGGGTGAGTTTCCGACAGTAACGCTGGAACACAAAATTGATGGATTCAGTATCAATCTCTTCTACAAAAACGGATTACTGCAATATGCCACCACCCGTGGAGACGGGTTTGAGGGCGAAGTTGTTACGGAAAACGTTAAGACTATTAAGTCCATACCTTTGGAGATAAACCTGAAATCAGAGATTGAAATCAGGGGGGAAATTTTCTACCCGGTGGATGTCTTTCTGGCTCTGAATAAAGAACGGGAAGAACTGGGCGAAAAGCTATTTGCCAATCCGCGCAATGCTGCAGCAGGCACAATCAAACTCAAAAACACTGCGGAAGTTGCTTCCCGCAAGCTGCAGGCGATATTTTACACCTGCGGATATACTGAGCAGCCCTTTGCCAAATCTCAATCAGAACTATTAAAAAAACTTGACCGGCTTGGCTTCCCCACCGCAGGCAGCAGTTCAGTTGCAGCAGATTACAAAGAAATTGTCGATTACTGCAACAGCTGGGAGGTAAATCGTTCCTCTCTGCCCTATGAGATTGACGGCATCGTAATCAAAGTCGATGCAACCTCGTTGCAGCAGCAGCTTGGTTATACCAATAAAAGTCCCAAATGGGCAATTGCTTATAAATTTAAGCCTGAGGAAAAAGAAACAATCCTGCTTGAAGTGCAGTTCCAGGTTGGCAGGACTGGAGCAGTAACCCCTGTGGCAATCCTGGAGCCTGTATATATATCAGGTTCAACCGTATCCAGAGCCACCCTGCATAATGAGGATGAGATAAAACGGCTGGACTTGCATAAAGGTGATACGGTCAGAATCGTTAAATCGGGAGAAATTATCCCTAAAATAATTGCTGTTAATGCAGACAAGCGCCAGCCTGGAGCTGAACGGATTGTTTTCACAACTGCCTGTCCTTCCTGCGGCAGTATTCTCTTCAGAGAAGATGATGCTTCCATTCGTTATTGTTCCAACAACCTCTGCCCGGCTCAGCTCCAAAGACAACTTGAACACTTTACCTCACGCGAAGCAATGGACATAAGCGGTCTGGGAGAAAGCCTGATAGCACGACTGATTGAATCAGGTATGCTCAAATCTATAGAAAGTATCTATAACCTGGATTATGATAAGATTTCGGAGATGGAAAGGCTGGGAGAAAAATCTGCCGGTAACCTGAAAAAATCGATTGAAAAATCAAAAACAGCCAGATTTGACAGAGTCCTTTATGCATTGGGAATCAGATATGTGGGAACAAAAACAGCACGTATCCTTGCCGGCTATTTTAATAATATCGACAACCTGATCAAAGCAGATACTACCGCTCTGACAGCAGTCCCCGAAATCGGAAGTAAAATCGCACAATCGATTTGGGATTATTTTCAAATCCCTCAAAATATGGCATTGATAAGCCACCTAAAAAACATCGGTTTGCAACTATCATCCCATCAAGAGAAACAATCTGATGTTTTACAGGGCAAATCTTTCCTGATCACGGGCACGCTTGCCAACTATGAGCGTAAGGCTATGGAAGAGCTCATCATCAGCCATGGCGGGAAAATTCTCAGCAGTGTCAGCAAAAACCTCAATTTCCTGATAGTAGGTGAAAATCCGGGCTCCAAGCTTGACAAGGCAAAAGCCCTAAAAAGCGTTGCCATAATATCGGAAAACGAAGTTTTAATCATGATGGGAATCAACGAAGAATGATATTAAAGAAATATATCGTCAAAGAACATGTTGCACCATTTTTCATATCATTGCTGGTGGTGACATTTATCCTTTTGATAGACAGGGTGATTGACCTGCTCAATACAATTATTGAAAAGAAACTGGATGCTGCCACAGTGCTGCAGGTGTTTGGTTACTCTCTCCCATTCATGCTGGCGCTATCAATACCAATGGCGGTTCTTGTGGCTACAATTCTGGCATTTGGACGCATGACCGTGGACAGAGAGACAATCGCCATGAAAGCCAGCGGTATAAACATCTATCGCATGACAGGACCTTTGATTGCAGTGTCTGTTCTACTCACCGGCGGTATGATGTATTTCAATCATTTTACATTGCCAGAAACAAATCACAAACTCAAAAACCTGATGCTCAAGATCGCCTATTACAAACCTATGACGATTGTTAAACCGGGCGAATTCAACACTATTACCGATTATACTATTTACGTGAAAGAGAACCTTAAGACAGAGCTGCGAGGTATTGTAGTATATGACCGCAGTGAGACCAGATTTCCCAAAACGATTTATGCTCAAAGCGGCACTATCAGCCAAATGGATAATGGCAACAGTCTTCAAGTTATCTTAAAGAACGGTGAAATGCATGAACGGAATGACCGTGAAAAAGGCAGATATCAGGTCAGAACCTTTAAAAATTTTACACTGCATATCCGCAACCTAGGCAACTCCAGTGAATATGTGGACACCGGGTATCGCAGTGATAGAGAAATGACATATAGGGAACTTACAACAAGTATTAGTGACAAAACCAGGGAAATCAAACAGAAACAGGCTCAAGTAGCTGAACTGGACAGGCGTCTCAACATGCTGAAAGTAGGAGCAGGACAGATAACGGGTTATGAGGATTCCAAACGTGTGCAAATGATGAAGAAGATGGAGGAAGACCGCCTGACAGACCTGATGGAAGCGCGAGATTCACTGCGAGTGGAATATCACAAGAAATTTGCCCTTGCCTTTGCCATTGTGATATTTGTCTTGATTGGCATCCCCCTTGGACTAATGACTCGCAGCAGCGGCATCGGCATGGCATTTTCAGTCAGCTCATTTATCTTTCTTATCTATTATGTAGCTTTGAACGGTGGCGAACAGCTCGCAGACAGAGGTTACATGTCTCCCTTCCTTTCGATGTGGATATCCAACGCTATCTTTATGGTGCTGGCATTGTTGTTGATAATCGGTTCCATTCATGAGAAGAAGCTGATAGATTTGCATTCTCTGGCTTGGAGATTTTCCCACAAGCGTGCAAAAAAGACTCCGCTTCCGGACGAAGTTTTACATTGAGAGTAGAATGAGAACACTTGATAAATACATGATCCGTGAATTTGTTAAGACCTTTCTGATTTTACTGGGTTCGCTTTCAGTCGTCTTTATAGTCATTGATATTATTGATAATCTGCCAAGACTTATGCGACACGGCGCTTCTTTTGATCAGGCTGCGTTTTACTAT
>DAHVPA010000200.1 GCA_027318525.1 Candidatus Cloacimonadota bacterium
GCCTGGCAGTCATCGAACTTTCCCTCTACCGCCAGGGGGAAGATGTTTTTGCCCAGGGTGGTCATCTGGCGGCGCTGGCGTGGAGTCACTTCCTTTTCCGGATAAAGAACCACCACTTTAATATTGTCCAAACCGTAAAATGCATTGGCAATAGCGCTTCCGGTATCGCCTGATGTAGCAGTGAGGATTAACAACTGGCGGTTTTCCAAAGCAAGGTAATAATTCATCAGGCGTCCCATCAGACGGGCGGCAAAGTCTTTGAAAGAAGCTGTCGGACCCTGATCAAGGCGCATGATATATTGTCTTCCCCTCACCTTTTCCAAGGGGATTGCATAATCATAGGCATCTTCCACCAAGCGCTTGAGGTCAGTTTGATCTATCTCATCAGCCAAAAACTTTCGAGCTATACAAAAAGCTATTTCCGGATAGCTCATATCGCGCATGGAGTTAAGTTCAGATTTTGTAATCTGAGGTATGACCTCGGGCATATACAGTCCCTTGTCTTCCGCCAGTCCTTTGAGCAATGCTTCTCTGAAGCTGACCTGGCGCGCTTTCAGATTGGTCGAATAATAGAGCATGCTATTTCCTCAGTTTGGCAGATGATGCTCCACCGGCTGAGTAAAGCGGACTATCAGCTTTCACTGCTTTGCCATCCAGCACTTTAAGAGCCTGTTCAAGGTCGCGTATTATATCATCAGGATGCTCAGCACCGACACTCAACCTGATAAGATTGGCAGGTATGGCAGCTGCTTTACGTCCTTCCTCACCCTGTTGTGAGTGGGTGGAGATAGCAGGGATGGTCGCCACTGACTTGATTCTTCCCAAATCTGTTGCTCTCCATATGCGTTGGAAGGCATCAAATACCTTGCGGCAATTCTCCGCTCCACCTTTTACCTCAAAGGACATCAGGTGACCATAACGGTTTACAGGTTTCTTGTCTTTACTTTCCAGTTCGCTGTCCACCAGGAACATATACTTTTTGGCAAGTTTATGCAGGGGATGTGATTCCAGTCCCAGGTAATTGACTTTGGATATGTGCTTTTGTTTCTCCAGAAATCTAGCGATTTTCATAGTATTTTCTGAACAGACATCCATCCTCATACGCAGGGTGCGGATATCATTGATGGCAAGCAGGCACTGGAAGGGAGCCAGATTAGGACCATTATCCCTGGCTGGAAGAAGCTTCAGATAGGTGCAAAAATCAGCTTTCATGGCATCGTTATCCACATTGGAGGTGATGTTCTTTTTGGCTATGATCGCTCCTGCAATCCCGAACCCGGATGTATGCAGAGACTTGGTCACAGAATGGATGACAATGTCAGCTCCGAAAGCAAGAGGACGCATCAAAGCAGGAGTTGCAACAGTAGCATCCACAATGAATGGAATGCCGTGCTTATGGGCAATGTCTGCCACTTTCTTCAAATCAAAAAAAGCAAGAGTCGGGTTGCTGGGCATTTCGCCATAGAGGAAACNAGTGTTTTTATCAATCTTCGATTCCCATTCCTTCAGGTCGGAAGAGTTTATCACCTTGAGCCATTCAATCCCGTCTTCTTTATCCTTGCGGACGGAAAACTGCTGGAAAGTACCGCCATAAACCTGTGAGGTTGCCACAAAGTTACGCGGGGCTTTGGGATTCTTGGGGTCTGGATGCAGGAATTCCTCAACTGCCGTATGAATGGCGGACATCCCGGAGGATGTTACAAGACAGGATGCTTCTTGTCCGGTCTGATATTCCTCGAGCATGGCAAGCAATCCTTCCAGATAATACATAGTGGGATTGGCAATGCGGGAATAACACCAGGTAGGGATTTGATAACCCAGTGCCAGCTCCATTTCATCCGAATCACGGTAAGCCTGCGAGGTTGACATATAAGCCGGCTCAATAATGCTTCCCTGGTTAAAATCCAGAGCTTCCTGCATGGAATACAGACCGTGCACGGCTATTGTGTCAAACCTGCATTTGCGCATTTCTTTGCGGTATTCTGCCTGCCACTGCATGGCTTTCTTGGCAGCCTGAAGGTATTGCTTCTTTCCTTCCATATGCGTAACTCCTTGTGAGCTTATATCTTATGCATACATAACATAAAGCTGGAGTTTTCGCTTGGTGTCAACCCTTTTTCATCACTCACTCAAGTCGGGCTAAATAAGCTGTCTTTGTAACTTATTTACAGTAGTTTATTCTGTGCTCTGAAAAGTCTTCATCAGCAAACTGAGTTGAGGAGAATTATGCTACATCACAGTCTGACGATTTTCCTGACTGCCGTCCTGCCTTTTTGGTTAGCACGGATGAAGTAGATGCCTTGCGGGATTGGCTTGTTTCTGTTATCGGTGCAGTCCCAGATCAGCTCCTTACCCCCTGTGCTTTCTATGGTTTTAACCTTCTGTCCGAGAAGGTTATAGACTTCCAAGGTCAGGGCTGTCTTGGCAAATCCCACCGGTTTGATACCAAGACTGTGATAGCATGGATTGGGACCCGCCATCAGCATGGGATAGAGGGGCTTAGGTGTGATATCGTCGTCATTGGCAGTGGCAGCTTCCTCCCAAAGGAATCCATAAGCTTCATGCGGCGCACTCCAATCATCCAGCTCATAGTCCCAGTTCTGACGGTGGATGGATTGCAGATTACCATTGATATCATAGGCATAGATGGATTTAGCTGCATCAACCCAGTTATCGGCATAGTTTTGCTTCAAAACAAGGCTTAGTCTGTTACTTGCGTCATAAGTGCAGAGGATTCGTTCCTGCAGCACGAGGCTGTCCATCATAGCACTGCGGATGATTTCACTCACCATCCCAGTCACTGAAAGGTCACAGACATGGTTCAGCAAATCCAGACTGCTGATTTTTAGAATATAGTCCTCCCCGTTAGAGACATCATTGGGATGATAAGCATAAGCAGTGGAAGAGTCCAGTTCCCAATTGATTGAGTCTTCACCGCAGAAACGGTTTTCCATTGTGATTCTGCCTGCATTATCAGTCGTATAGACATGACTGAGGTAGAGCCGGGTATTACTGAAGTGTTCGTGGTGATAATCTTCCCGGCTGAGGATGTGATTGCCTTCGTAGTTATAATGCTGGCGAAAAACGCATTCCCATTCATTGTCATACAGGTAATCACAGTAATAATGACAAAGCCTGCCCATATTGTCATAGACGCGGCTGATTTTGCACCAGGCGGGTAAACCGGGCTGGAGAAATCTTTCGGTCAGCAGGGGATTCTGACCCGAGGTATCCCAGCTATTGACCTGAAATTCTGTCAGATGCCAGCTGAGCAACTGTTCTGCCCAGGAATAGGTAATCAGGCTATCCACTCTTTGGGGTTGGGTGGGATTATAAACCAATACATGCCGGGCTGAATTTTGCAATTGGGTTCCTGTTGCAGAAAGCAGTTGTTCTGCCTGTTTCAGCCTCCAGGTTCGCTGATTGGCACTCAGGCTGATTACAAGGGCAAACAGGATGATTAATAGGTAAGCGGTCTTTTTCATCTGCCTAACCTCCCTGTATTTTCCCTCTGTAAAGAACAACAACTATTCCAAATTAATCAAGGCTCTGATTAGACATATGATGCATTAACCTGCAAAGTCCCCGGAATTGTAATGGTAAATGCTTTAGCTTGATCTTTAAGTTAACAGGAAAGCCGGACTTGAGCAGCTTTGACCAGTTTGGCTCTATGTCCTTC
>DAHVPA010000201.1 GCA_027318525.1 Candidatus Cloacimonadota bacterium
TGCAAGTTTCATAATAATCTCCTGCCTATATATTAATCAATTATCAGATAATCCAATAAAAATAACGGATGCAATCCGAAAACTGCATCCGTTTTATGTCAATAACTTGTCTTATCTTTTCTTGGTTGTTGATTTGCTGGTCAGGGTCTGGAGCGAGGATTTTTCCTGGTTGGTCAGATGATAATAATCCACCACAAGGTTACTCGCTACAAAGATGGAAGAATAGGTTCCCAGAATCAGACCGATCAGCATGGCAAAAGCAAAGTCGTGAATGACGCTGCCGCCAAATATATATAGGGACAGCAAGGCAAGCAGAGTTGCTCCGCCTGTCACAATCGTCCTGCCCAGGGTTTTATTCATGGCATTGTTGAAGACAACCTCGTAGGAATCCTTTCTGTAAATCCTGAGGTCTTCACGAATGCGGTCGTAGATAACGATGGTGTCGTTGATGGAGTAACCGACAATCGTTAGAAGTGCAGCAATAATCTGGACGGTCATTTCCTTGCCTGTGATGGCAAAGATGCCAATAATGCAGAGCACATCATGGAAAATGGCAATGATGGCAGCGATACCAAAGGTAAGCTCAAACCTAATCCAGATATAGATTATCATCAGAATCAATGAAACCAGAACAGCCCATGTTGCCTGTCTGCGCAGTTCATCGCCGACTTTGGGACCAACTTCATCTATCTGTAAAACGATGTCTTTGTCCAGATTGCGACCTTCCACATATTTGGTGAAGTTTTGTGCCAAAATCTGCACAATCTTATCTCCGGTGCCTTGTTTGGTTCCCTTTCCCTTAATCAGGAAATGGGAAGAATTGGCAGCACCCATACTCTGAATTTCGACGTCTTCGAAGTTGTTCTTCTCAAGCACATCACGCAGTTGGTCAATGTGCAGGGGCGGGACAGTCTTGTCCAAAGGAGTCATATTCACTTCAATGGCAACCCCGCTGGTAAAGTCAACGCTCCAGTTTAATCCTTTGGCAAAAATAAAGATTAAGCCGGGAATCAAAAGCAGAAGAGACAGAGCATAAGCGTAGAATCTGATTTTAACGAATGGAATATGAGTATTTGTTAATAAACGCATCTTTCTCTCCTAAATACTGATGGACTTTTTCTTGCCCGTTAACACAAAGCTTTCAAACATAGCACGGCAAACCACAATCGCAGTGAACATGGAACCGATGATACCGATGGTCAATGTAACAGCAAAACCTCTGACCGGACCGGAACCGATGTTATACAAAACGACGGCTGCAATCAAAGTCGTGAGCTGAGAATCCCAGATTGTGATACTTGCTCGTTGGAAACCTGTATCCACAGCGTTGCGCGGAGTCTTTCCATTTGCCAGTTCTTCTTTGATGCGTTCATAAATCAGCACATTGGCATCCACAGCCATACCGACTGACAAAATTGCACCGGCAATACCCGGAAGTGTCAAAGATGCTCCAAATGCTGCAAGCATGGCACCGATAAAACCGGCATTCAACAACAGGGCGATGTCTGCAATCACACCAGAGCCTTTATACAGAATGAGCATAAACAGGAAAATAGCCATCAATCCAATCAAACCAGCCATGGCGCCGCTTTTGATGGAATCGGAGCCCAGAGAAGCGCCAACAATAATTGTCCTTTCTTCTGTAACCGGAGCTTTGAGGTTACCGGTCTTGAGCACAATCACGAGGTCACGCACTTCATCCAGAGTAAAATTGCCGGAAATCTGACCTTCTCCGCGTGGGATGCGGTCTTTAATCACTGGAGCTGCATATACAATGTCGTCCAGCAGAATAGCCAGGCGGCGATTGATGTTATTGCCGGTCAGGCTTTCAAAACTGCGGGCACCTTCTTTGTTGAGTTTGAAGGAAATATAGGGTTTGTTGGCAGTTGATGGGTCACCGGAATTAGCGCTGCCGATCATGACCTTGGCATAGTCCAGAGCTTCACCGGTCAGTTCGGCATTTTCATGAATGATATAAATCTCCCGGTCAGCTTTGGCATCTTCACGGTTTTCCTGTCCCAAAACTATGGTGAAACCGGTCGGGATATTGTTTGTAAAGGTTGTGTCTTTCATCATTGCTGTCAGCAGGTCTGCATCTTCATAACCAATGGTGGCGCCTGTGCTGCCGCTTCTGATGAAGTTGGAGAAGATTTTGCCGGTATCGGTTGAGACTACTGAGTCCGGCTTGGCAGGATCAGTCTTGGCAGGGGCGGCAGGTTTGTAATATTCCGCCAGTTTGGGATACCTGCTCAAGTTGCTTTGCAGATAGCTGTCCAAAGCACTGATTACTTTATCGGCATCTGTCTTTTCAGCCACAAATTTAAATTCCAGCATAGCAGTCTTTCCAATCAAACTGCGGGCACGGTCAAAATCTTTCACACCGGGCAATTGAACCATTATCCGGTTTTCACCGATTTTTTGAATGCTGGGTTCAGCCACACCAAACTGGTCAATACGGTTGCGGATAACTTCAATGGCATTATCCACCGCATCTTTACCCTGTTCTGCATTGAGCTTGGAAGTGTCAACATCCAGCAATATCTGCATACCACCCCGTAAATCCAGCCCCAGCTTGATCTTTTTGCTTCCCCACCACTCCGGCAGATTGGGAATCACCATGGGTGCCAGGAAAAACGCTGTTACCAGGATAAAAACAAGGATTGATGCACTGCGCCAGGAAATCTTATTCATTCGCAATTGCTCCCTTTTATCTAATTAATCATGCACATTATGTCTGCTCTGTCCAAAACTTTGAATCAGCTTGTTTCGTCAAGACTTTTTCAGCTGTCAGCCTTCCGCAGGGTGAGTGGTCTTAAAACCCAGTTGTTTGGAATCAGGCTGCCCCACTATCTTGATTTCGCCAAATTGCGTCTCAAAGGCTTCGATGTTCTTTTCGAGCAGTTGCATGAGTTGTTTGGCATGCTGAGGGGTCGTCATAACCCGGGTATAGATCTTGGCATCGGGAATGCCGGGAACGATTCTTCCGAAATCAAGAATGAATTCTGAAGGTGAGTTGGTGATGACAAAGAAATTGGCATAAACGCCTTCGCCGACTTTTTCGTCGATTTTGATATTCAATTGGTTGGGGGGATTGGGCTGGCTCATTATTTTCTCCTTTGTTTAATCCTTCTAGTAATTATAACCGATTCTCATTAATTAATTTATGCTCCTGAGCCTAAAACCTGCTGTCCTGATAACGTCAAGCACTAATTAGACTCGATGTCTTCAGCTTTGATGACCAGTCCGTGGTTCTGCACCAGCGCATACACCCGGTGGAAAAATTCCGAATGCGTAAGGACTTTACTGCTGCCTAAAATTATCAGTTGTTCCCTGGCGCGGCTGAGTGCTACATTGAGTTTGCGGTCAACCGTTCCTCTTGGATTGACTGATTGCAGCATGGAAATCTCGTGTTCATAACGCAAGGGATAGGACATGATAATGCAATCCCTTTCTGAGCCCTGGTATCTTTCGACAGTATCAACTGTTATATCCCGGAATTTATTGCCGAGAGCAGATATTATGCATTGTCCTTGTGCTCTGAAGGGTGAAATGATGCCGACGCGTCCTGCGATAGTATCCGGCGGCACCAAAGCTGACAGATGCCTGATGAATCCCTTAATCCATTCAGCGTGAAAGACATCCGCTTTGCTCTGGAATGATGGCTGGGTAAGATCG
>DAHVPA010000202.1 GCA_027318525.1 Candidatus Cloacimonadota bacterium
CAAGTGAATCGCGATACATCAGCCCCTGCTTGAGTTTATCAGGTGTATCGGCAATTTCGATATCAAAAGTGGCAAGTGTTTTACCCTTTGTATCCATAAACGAAGCGGTGCCATGTTTGGAAAATACCGGTATTTTGTCTTCTGGTTGGTTTGGGGTTGTTTTATCGGGAAGAATCAGAATCAAAGCAAATGCGATTATTGCTATAACCAAAAAACCCAATCCCCAATAGAGTCGTTTTATGGCATTCCGGGTCGGTTGATTTGCTTTTATATTAGTCATCAGCGCAGAATCAGGAATTTATCCATGGCAGAATAGCCCGGAAAAGTGATTTTGTAATAATAGACCCCATTGGCGAGTAAATCACCATGTGAATCTCTGCCATCCAGGATGACATTGTTTGTTCCTTTGTGCAAATTTTGCAACTGGATATTCTCAACGTTTTGACCTTTGGTGTTATAGATTTTGATTTCAGCATTATCAAAGGCTTTGGATGATGTGAACATGATTGAAGAATGGGTTTTTACAGGATTGGGAAAGACGCCCAAAAGCTGATTTACAACCGGAGTATCGTTCAAATCATCGTTGGGAGTAAGCTGAATATTCTGATTTACAGCTGTTGCATTGAGCAAACCACTCAGATTAATGGAATTAAACGAACCGTTAACATTATAGTTAAGAACGTTATCTGCAAGAACGGCATTGGCGGGTGCAATGAGAGCCAATCTTCTATGAGAGGAATTTTCGGCAGTCAGTAAACCCTGATTCTGAGCATTCCATTCTACCTGATATGTAATGGGTTCCGGATTGGAATTCAACTGAAGTGTGAGCGCTTTGAGATATTGAGGATGAGTGAGGTTTAGAGAAGCAGATCCTGTTGTAGCATTATATTGCATACCGGGGTTAAAAAATGTGTAAGCAGGTCCAGCTTGGGCAGGAAAAGCTCCACTATAAAGCTGAAATCTATCATAGACATAGTAAGCATCAGTAGCAGTAATCTGATTATCGTTGTCCACATCGGCTGCTTCAATCCGAAATGCTTCCCATGGATACGTATCAATCAAAGGAATGGGATTATTGGCGACGCTGTATTCAAGGATGTTTTGAACATCAAGCCTGTTTATCATCCAATTGGCATCCGTATCGCCATATACCGACTGACCATTTTGCAATCCAGAAATTACAACATTATCAATATAGACTCCGTCAGCAGTAACGCCGGTATCAGTAGAGAGCCTGAATTTGAGATACATACTAGAGCCGGCATAGTTAGTGAGGGGAAGATGAACAGTCTGCCAGGTAGTATTAACACCTGTGTAAGCAGCAATTGAATTCCAGGAAGAACCATTAGCAGAAGCATAAACAGTAAGAAAATCGTAATTGTTTTCCAGATTATACTTTAGGTCAAAGCTTAGAGAGGGATTGGAGACATTGACCAAAGATACAGGATTGGTGAGTCTTGCCTCAATGTTGAGATTGTTGGCATAGTTTCCTGAGGGAGAATCCGTAAGAACATGGTTTGATACTTGTGTCAGAACTGCCCAAGGAGTATTGACGGTCCAATTGCTTAATCCAGACTCAAATGTATCAGAAAAAATAGGATTGGGCAGGACAATGATCTGTCTGTTATTCTCAGGAGTCAAGTTATAGTCAGTAACAAAGGAAGCATAACCGGCTGCAGAGATAGTCAGATTGCAGGCTCCAGCGGGAAGCGATGTCAGGTTGAAAGCTCCTCCGGCATCAGTAACAGCTTGAAACACAGAAATACCTGCTGTAATTTTGATAGCTGCATTGGGAACAGGTGCGCCGGTTTGATTTATTACTGTGCCTGAAAAATCAGTATTAACTGTAGGCAAGAGGACGAAATTCTGTTGAATTGCCGAATTTGAGGTAACAGTAATATTAGCAGTGGCGGTCTGATATCCATCAGCATATACAGAAAGAGTATAAGTTCCAGGCAGCAGCACTCTGTGGTAATCTCCGACCTGGGGATCGGTTTTTATGTCAGTTCCGGAAGTATTTATATCTATTACAGCTTCAAGTGGTGTGCCCTGTTCATTGGTCACAAGACCGTAAACACCTTTTTGGACAAACTCCAAAACAGTCAGCATCGATTCCTGATTCATATTCCAATAAGAATCAAGTGAAGATGAGTTAGGCCACTTTATCTCGCTTACTTCGACAGTAATATCCATAGTATTGTTGTTAGCATAGACCCAGTCCTGCAAAGTCCCTTCAGCTATATACCAAGCTGCTCCATTGGTTATCCCCTGGTCAAATTGAGAGCTGTTATACATTTCGGAATTATGAGAAGCATAGGCTAATGCATACTGGATAAACAAGTTATTATCCGGAGACAGGGGATATATATAGTCCCAGGGATAATTCGCTACAAGAGCACCTCCATGAAAATTGAGTGACATATTTATCGAATGATCATTACCATGAGCCATGATAGCTGCTGTTTCAGGTTGGGTAGCCATACCGTCGGGATGCTGAGTCCCAACTGGTAAAGGAAAGTTTCTATTGAGATCTGAACCGTTATCATTGTATCTGCTGTGTGAGATATATCCGTCAGGATTCATCATTGGACAAATCCAGATTTCAGTATTATTGACAATGTTTGATATTCTGGCATTGGTGGTATATTGCGTTGTAAGTAACTGGATGAGGCGAATACAGAGGTCATATCCCACCACTTCATCTCCATGCATTGAAGATACAAATCTGAATTCAGGTTCATTTTCCTGCACATTAACGTTATCACTTATTTTCAGGAAATAAAGAGGTCTTCCACCAGCGCTTGTCCCAAACTGTGATAACTGACAAAGATTTGGGTATTGGGCAACAGTATTTTGTAAAAATGTGGTATATTCAGTTAAAGTATAATAAGCTCGAAGGGGATCTTTTGAGTCTTTTGTTTGTTCCCAAAGCTCATCAGCGTAGGACTTTGCAATATCAGGTATAACTTCAGCTGCAAACCCATTGGCAGATAGTTGGTTATACTGCTCAACTCCATTAACATAGGCAATAATAGTCTGAGTTTCAGGATTGACATAATCAACACTGATGGAAAGAGAATTAAGTTTCTTTATATCTGCTTTCAATTGCCAGCTGGTAATCCTGACCGGAAATCCCATCAGCAATGCTGCACAAGATAATATCACAAGAAATGAAGCTGTTCTTTTCATAGTAAAAACCTTTAAATCTATAATCACTTATAATATGCAAAATATGAACCTTATAAGATAAAAAATGCCAGGTTACCAACTACACATGAACAACATCGCTTAATGCTGCTTCATTCCTGATCTGACATGGTTCACGAGCATTCATTGCGTTGGACCTGGCATAACAATACTTAGAAAACTGCTTAATTTGTCAAGAGAAGTGTTTACTATAAAAGTCTTATCCCCTTTTCTGAAAAAGCATTTACATCCAGATTGGAATATAGTTTCCTATTATATTTGGATATTGCTGCAGCACCAACCATAGCGGCATTGTCCATGCATAATCTGATCGATGGGAAGTAAACTTCTGCACCTATCTTTTGGGCATTTGCTGCGAGTTCATTTCTTAGCCCAGTATTGGCAGCTACACCACCTGCGACCAGAATTCTTTTAATCTGATGAAGCCTGCAATATCTGAT
>DAHVPA010000203.1 GCA_027318525.1 Candidatus Cloacimonadota bacterium
GTAAATATCGCCCTTATAGCAGGCTTTGCCAAAGCGGTGGAACTCACCTTTGCCGACCTGCAGGGTCAGATAGACAAGCTGTCCGAGCTTTCCGATTACCTGCTTGCCTCGATTGAAAAGACCATCCCGCATGTGGAACTCAATGGACCCAGAGGTAAAAAACGCGTGGCGCATAATATCAACGTAACGGTTGATTACATCGAAGGCGAAGCACTCACCATGATGCTGGATTTGCAGGGTATCACAGTAGCGACCGGTTCTGCCTGTGCCAGCCAGGGTTTAACACCCAACTACGTCCTGCTCGCCATCGGCAAGAATCATATGCAGTCGCATGGCTCGCTAAAGTTCACCGTATCCCGCTATACCACAAAGGAAGACATTGATTTCACTGTGGCAAAGCTGGCGGAAATAGCTGCTGAATTAAGAAAAAGAAGCCCATTATACAAGGAGCAATAATGCAATACTCACAGAAGGTTTTAGACCACTTCATGCACCCGCACAACGTGGGCAAGATGGAAAATCCCGATGCCACAGCCACAGAGGGCAGTCCAGCTTGCGGAGACCAGGTCACGGTTTACCTCAAGGTTGATGAACAGACCAAGGTCATCGAGGACGTGTCCTTTCTGTCCTATGGCTGCGCTTCCAACATCGCCACCGCTTCCATCATAACAGATTTAGCCAAAGGTAAGACCCTGGACGAAGCCAAAGCCATCACCTGGAAAGACGCCATGGAAGCTCTGGACGGACTTCCGCCTGTCAAGGTGCACTGCTCTGTCCTGGCTGCCGATACTCTGCAGACCGCCATCTCCAATTATGAGATTGCCAAAGGGCTAAAGCCTGTGCCTGACTTCACCAAGGACACCATTGTGAACGAGCTGAAGAAGATAATCTATCCTCAGGTCGGTGAGGATATTGTCACCCTCAAGATGGTCAAATACGTCGGTTTTACGGATGGGGAAGTGGTGATTGACCTCAATATCCAGTCCTTTGACACCTGGCGCGACAACGTGGTGGAAGAAATCAAAGAGCACCTGGAAAAGTATCCGGACGTCAAGAACGTGCAGATTAATCTTCCGTAAACTGCAGGTATTCTTCACAGAAAGGTATAATTGGAATATCTGAACAACCACAAATACTTTGCCCAAGTGGCAGGCAGCCTGGAAAAACACGCGACCATCGAATTGATTGAACTGGGTGCGGAAGTCCTGCAGGAAGTGCCTCGCGGGGTGCGCTTTACCTGTGATAAAGAGACTTTATACCGCATTGTCTATAAATCCCGCTTGGTGCAGAGAGTGCTGGCACCGCTGCTCAGCTTCCAGTGCCACAGCGAAAAGTATCTCTACAGCCAGGCATACCATAACCTTGAGTGGACAAGGCTCTTCAGTCTGCAGCACACCTTTTCCATCCATACCAATGTTTCCAACAGCCACATCAGCAATTCCCTTTATGCCGGGCAGGTGCTCAAAGACGCCATCTGTGACCAGTTCAGGGATAAATATCAGGCAAGACCCGACTATTCCAACCAAAATGCAGACATCGTCTTCAACCTGTATATCAATGACAATTGGGCAACCGTGTCACTCGACCTTGCCGGCGAAAGCCTGCACAAACGCGGATACAGGAAAGTCATGGCTGCAGCACCGATGCAGGAAACTCTGGCGGCTGCCGTAATCAGGCTTTCCGGATGGGATGGACAGACCGCTTTGTATGACCCGATGTGTGGCTCGGGAACGCTTTTGGCGGAAGCGCTGATGCACTATTGCCGCATTCCGGCAGGTTATCTGCGTAAGGACAAGGGGCTGCGCTATCTGCCTGATTTTGATGCTGCTATGTGGAAGGCAGTCGTAAAGGCAGCTGATGCTCAAATCCGTCCTTTGCCCAAAGCTTTGATTGCGGGTTCGGATGCAAACCCGGAAAGCCTTGAGGCTGCCAGACACAATCTTGCCGCTCTGCCTTATGGTGAAGCAGTCGAACTCAAGCTTTCCAGGTTTCAGGATCTATCCCGGGAACCAAACAGAACCCTTGTAACCAATCCGCCCTATGGGGTCAGGCTGGGCGATAAATCTTCCATCTACAAGCTCTACAACGACCTGGGCGATTTTCTCAAGCAGAAATGTCCAGCCAGCACAGCCTACATACTTTGCGGTAGCAAGGATTTGGTCAAGGAGCTGCGTCTAAGGTCACATTGGACCAAAGCGCTTAAAAATGGCGATATTGATGCCAGTCTGGCGAAGATTGTGGTCCGTTAAGCCATCCGTTCAATTATATAATTCCATATCATAATGATATATCTTTACCGATTATGCCGCTGAATACGCAGTTGTCAAATTTGCGCAACTACATAATATATGAATAACATAGCTCAGCGTTTGCCGATTGGCTCGTATCTTGCAGTTAGGTAAGGAAAATTGGATACATTTATATCGGGAGGATTAAATGAACTTTCGTTTCATACTAATCTTGACTCTTATCATCCTGTCCGCAGGATTATTAACGGCTCAGACCTCTGACTACATCAGCGGTTTGGACCACTCCATCGCAACAACAGACAATTTCCTTTCGCCTCTGGTCAATCCGGCGGCACTGGGATATGGCAATGCCGGCGGTTTGGGCTGGATGCATCTTATCAAAAAGGAAAAGTGGCAGGACCACTATTGGCTCTATCTGAATACAGACGGCTTGAGCTATGTTTATGAAAAGGATGAGGTCCCCACTCTGACTGGCTGGAAGGACCGCAGCGTCCATACTTTGGCAACCGGCAGCGAAACCTTCACCGCCTTCAAGCTGCCCAATCTTTACACCGGATTGTCCTACAAATGGATTAACAACAAGTTCAACGAAGGCAGCTTCAGGACCGGTGCGCTTTATCGTCCCGCCCAGTTTGCTTCCCTGGGCTTCACACTTGACCATCCTTACAAAGCTGCGCCCTCCTATCAGTTCGGGTTGGGGCTCAGACCACTGGGTTTTGTCTGTCAGGAAAATGCCTATCGGCTGGAGTTTTCCGCTGACCTGAAATATGGCAAGGAAGACGGCGACTATACCATGTTCAAACCTACTCTTGGGGTCAACACGCAGTTGCTGCCCGGTGTCATGATTGGCGGAAACTACAATCTTGAAACTGAGACCTCCATGCTCAGTCTTAGTCTCGGCTCCAAAAAAGGCACAGCCGGCTCCGATTATCACATGGAAGACGGCAATAACTACGAGTTTGCCTATCTGACTGCCAATGTAAAGGAATTTCTGCCCTTCCTCGGCATAACCAAAAAGCAGTGGTATGACCTGCCGGTCAAAAGCTCGGTCGTCACCTACAAAGCTCCCAGCTTTGATTTTGGTCCTTTCCGCGTCTTTGACAACAAGCAGACCGGTCTGGAAAGCCTCGTAAGCGATATCAGGAAAGCCAAAGCCGATCCCAACGTCAGCGGATTGATTTTTATGAACCGCAATTTCTCCGCATCTTACGCCCTCAGGCAGGAACTGCTGGGCGAACTCAAATCCTTCAAGGAATCAGGCAAGCCTGTAATCTTCTATTATGACGGCATTGGCAATGCTGAATATGCTTTTGCAGCGTCCATCGCCGACAAAAT
>DAHVPA010000204.1 GCA_027318525.1 Candidatus Cloacimonadota bacterium
AAGCAGCCCAACTGACCAAAGATACTGTGCTGGTGTCACCAGGCGAGCGGTACGATATAGAGTTTGTCGCTACTGAAACCGGCCAATGGATGCTACATTGTCACATTTTGCACCATACCACCAACGACAACGTCGAACCCGGTGGTTTGATGCTGATGATTAACGTTACCGATTAAGTGGAGAAAACATGAAACCGCGCATTGAATATCTTCCGCTGATAATAAGCTGTTTACCGATATAGAGATTGGGCAGAGCCATCGGATACACTTCTTCCACTGCCATCGCGGGTGTCACAGAAAAAATAGGGTTGAGCATGACGGGATTTTGAATTGTATTGTAAAAATCAACCAGGGTCGTGTTCAGGTCGTTGTCGCCCAAAAAGGTGGCAATTCCGCTGTTGTGAGCTGCTATTTGTGATAAAAGCTGAGGATTAACATCAGATCCAATCCCGAAAGTGAAAAGATAAATCCCGGTCTCTGTCTGACTTATCAGATTGTCAATATGTGCAATCAATGACGGAATGTTGGTGATGCCAACCGTGGGCTGTCCATCCGTCAGAAAGATAATGATGTTGGCGGTGTTTTGCGTGGCAATGTTAAACTGGGGTACAGCCACAGAAAAAGCTTCCGAAATGTTGGTGCTGCCATTTGCCTGGATGGAGTTTATATTACTCAGCGCCAGACTGACGTTATAAGGTGTTCTGGGCTGATGTGTGGTCCAAAGCGGTGTGACCTGTGAGGAAAAGGAAATCAGGTTAAAATAGTCACCCTCGTTCAAGTTGTTTACGATATAACGGGCTGCCTCTTTTGCCTGCTCAATTTTGGTGCCATACATGCTGCCTGAACGGTCAAGAATGAGAGTAAAGACCTTGTTAATGATTTGCAGGCTGTCGGAAGGTTCTGGTTCTACAATAAACGAGAAAAATCCATGCCCGTAAGTGTCAGGGGGATTAGTCGTCATCGTGCTCATAGACCAGAGTCCCAGCTCTTCTGAATTCAAAGCGTAGCGCAGATGATAGTTGTTCATGGCAGTCTGATTTTGAACCAGATAATGCATTTGAGCATCATGCGCGGTGTTGCTAATGGAATTTGGGGTGTGGCTCAGCAATTGAAAGGATGTAATAGTCCTGTCCGAATGTAATGATACATTCAAAGACTGAGTCAGCATTGTCTGATAGGTATTCAGATATGAGTTGTTGTTGCGCAGGGTCATATCCACATTGCCATAGGAATAAGGTAAAAGCTGGACATAGGTCAGCTCAATCGCCAGCGAATCTCCCGGGTGCAGTGCTGTATTGAAATCAAACTTGAGAGGATTGGCTCCCAGATAGTTCTGATAAATTTGCGGCAGTTGCTCCACTCCGGTCCCGCTGCCTGAACTGGCTGATATGTTTGCCTGCAGCCAGTATCCATTCCAGAACCATCTTAACTGAGTGGCATTGGCACCGTCCTGCAGAGGAAAATAAAATCTGGGGGCAATCGGTGAAGTGTAGTTATTGGTAAAGACTTCCTTTACAGTGACAATGGCAATCTGATTTTCAATGGAGACATTATACTCGCAGCGCAGTGCATTTATATTCATCAGAGGATTCAGCACTGCATTGACAACGACCCCGGCGGCTGATAACATCACACACGCCGCAACCATAAAACAAATCAAAAAAGTCCTTTTCATAAATCCTCCCTCGCTTTGTTTAACGCTCAATATAACATTGGTAAAAATGAAGAGTGCTAAGCCAATTCAGATGCAATAATCATTCCCTAATATTGACCAACAGGTGTTTTTCTTCAAATTTTATAGCATTTCCGTCCTGTTCCAAAATCTGCTTTTTATCCGACACAGCCATAATGTCAAGACTTCTCTGTTTCTAACCTGAAAAAACTGCTTGACACATATCATACTGAGAAAAAACCTCAGTCAAACTTTGCATTGCAAAGTATGTTTCATTCGGGTTTGCTTAGCTTTATAAATCAGAAAAAAACAAAACACACCTATCCAAGGAGGATAACTTGAAAAAGACACTGCTTGTCACCCTCGTCCTGTTTGCCATTGCCATGGTCTGGGCTGAAGTTCCTGCCACCATGAGTCAGCGCAACGCTTTCGTGAACAGCCGCAACTCTCGTACCGAAGTCGTTGCTTATGAAGAAACCTTTGAAACAGGCGCTGCCGATTGGACAACTCAGGCTACCATCGGAACCAACCTTTGGCATATTGCCACTGTGGTGGATGCTCCATCTCCCACCCATGCCATGATTAATCAGAACGCTCAGGGCAGTTATAATGCCACCATGCAGAACTATGTAATCAGCCCTGCCATTACCCTTCCCCTTTCCGGCGCTATCAAAGCTGATTTCATGCTGAAAGGCGACTTTACCGATCCTTCCCAACCCACCAGTGCTTCTGTTCTGGACTATTGGTTTTGGGATATCTCGGTGCTGAATAATGGCGTCTGGTCTGCCTGGTACAGAATGAGCAATCCTTACAACGATCCTGAAGGCACCAACTATATTTTTATCGATGCACCCTCGGATTGGACTTGGGTTACGGAAGGTTATTCCGGACTGGATGGACTGATTTCCGATTATGCCGGTTATACTGTTAAGTTCAGAGTTTGTTTCAGAGCGGACAGCGATACACCTGACGGCACAGGTATCATGATTGACAATTTTACCATCTTCAATGATATATTCCTGCCTGCCCCCACCAGCCTGACAGCAGCCATCTCCGGACAGACAGTCAATCTGAACTGGACTGCTCCTCCTTCAGGTTTTTCCAGCGAAACAATCACTTCCACCAATTCCGCCTGGACTTCCTATGTTTCAGACGCTGATGCCTTCGCCATGAAGATAACCAATCCCACGGCTGCTCCCCTGCAATTACACGGCATCAAGTTCATGCTCTACAGAGCAAACAGCTCACCTATCAGTGGTGCACCCACCGTCCATGTTTTTGAAAACAACGCCGGCACTCCCGGAAACGAACTCCTCAACGTCCCCAATGTCGCCAATATTGCCAACATGGCGTGGAAGGAAGTTGACATTACTTCTCACAATATCTTGATTCCAGCCAGCGGTTCAGTCTTCGTAGGCATCAGCAACATCGATGACGGCGGTACCGATGGTCAGGGCTTGCTTTGCGACTCAACCAGCACATCGCTGGACTCCTACGCCCTTTTCCAAGGCACTTGGGATACTCTGGGCAATTCCTATACAGGACTTGCCAACTGTGCTCTTGCCGGCACCTATTGGGTGGACGATCCTTTTGCACCCATCCTGACAGGATTTAAGGTCTATCGCACGCTTGACCCTATGGAACCATACACACTGCTGACCACTATTAACAATCCAGCTACAGTCACTTTCACTGACACCACTCCCGTGATTGGTCAAATCAACTACTATCAGGTGACCGGACTTTTCCAGAACTACGAGTCCGACCCCTCCAATCCTGCCAGTGTTGACCTCATTGGTTTGCTTTATACCGAAGTACTGAACGACGACGGCACTTCAAACCAGAACTACAATCTGGGTGCTTCTGCTTCCATGGCGACCAAGTTCGAGATCGG
>DAHVPA010000205.1 GCA_027318525.1 Candidatus Cloacimonadota bacterium
ATTGAGCTTGAAAGCAATATAGAATCTGATGAAATCTTCAATCTGAACGGTCAGAAAATAAAGAGAATTTTAACAACAGAAGAATTTCGCCAGTATCAAATGCTCAAGAAATACGGTTTATCACCTGTAAAATGCGCACAGGCTGAAAACATAAGCGTTCACACAGTGAAAAATATCAAAAGAAAGATCTGGCGTAACCTTACAGCTGCTTACCTTTTGGAAGACGGATGGAGCAGCAGCCATAAAATCCTGAATTACAATCAATACCTGACTATCAACCGGTTTGTAAATTACCTGCGCGATGGTATGAAAAAAAAGAAATTGGTAACGACACGTTCCTTTAATCAAAAAATAGACAATCAACGATTAAGCGAGCTTTTTCACAACGTGGAAGACTGTCTGGAATGGTGTATTTTCTATGAAAACGAGCAGTATACTCTCCTTTTGGTTTGTGCACCCATAGAGCCGGCACCGATTTTTATAGAGATAAAACTGCAGCTTAATAAAAGAAATTATCTGTGCATCCTGGATGCTTATGAAAAGAAACCATTCCTGATCGTAAAAAAGTCGATTGAAGAAATCCAGAAATACAAAGTCAAAGACAAAATAGCACTGAGTGAAGAGCAGCTTATCTCAATTTTAACTGACAAGAACACAGATATTTAGAAGAAAGTTTTAACTACCTTTTGCAATTTCCCGCACTTATATAATAAGAGAATTAATCTTTTTAAGGAGACCTGTGTAACATAGTCCCAATTTTGTAATAAGTTGAAAGCATATTGTATATTAGAAGCATTAACTGTGCTTATTTATGCCCAGGGGGTGTCATGAACTGCAAAAAACATGACCTTTAAGAGAGTTGCGTTCAAATTTTATCATATTGTCAGACATAGAGTTGCGAGAAAGTTTTAACTACCTTTTCAAAAATCCTGCACTTATAAATATGTAAATTTTTAAAAAATGTGGAGGATCACATGAAAAGACTTATTCTCGTCGCAATACTTACTGTATCAATTTTATCAGCCGTCTTCGGAATTTCAGATTTCGAAAAGTCCCTGCTTCCCGAATTTAAGGGAGATTTGAACACCGTGAATTATAGGGTAGTTGAGAACAGTGGAACTGATGTAGTAATTGAAATAAATGGCGTTCTATACGTTCTGAAAAAATAAGCAATCCTTTGTAATAACCTTGTCAGACTGATATAAAGAAAAGACCAAATTCCAATGATGATTAAAAATACTGATTCGATTATGCTCAGAAACAAATCAATCACACCCAATGAGCGAATCATCTCAGGAATAATCTATAATGGTCAGTCACTGAGCATTGACAGGGAACAATGCATATCTCAAGAGCTTCAGCGCTGGTTGGAACGTTCCGGACAGAAAGGATTCCGTGCATTAGCGTATATAAAGAACTTCTGTGACGGTAATGACAATCAAAGTAATAAACAAAGCTGCCTGAATGACACTAACGGCAAATTACATTATATCAATGACTCTTCTACGTGTAGAAATCAAATCAGCTATGTGGAAAAGAATTCTGAGAATATCTTAATATCATGTTATAATCAAGCATCAGCAGATAATGATGAAACAATTCCTATCTACTCATATCAGAATTCATTGAGCGGAACATATTACAGCATGACAGTAAACAACAGAATTCCAGCAACTAATAGTATGATGAGAGATCGTAGTTTTACTGCATGGCTAGACCAGAATAAACCAAACATCATTGAAAAATCAAACTCAACCGGAGCAGAGTTTTTATTTTTATGGATGGTTAAAAATATAGCTGAATGCGACGGCTGCTTAATTGACGGTATCAGACAAGGCTTATCGTCACTAACCATTCATAACATCGGGGGGCAACTTTCTTTTTTATTCACCGACGGAAACGGAATCTATGCATATTCCGGAAAAGGGCATTCTACGGAAAAAAAGCATAGAATTCTTTACAAAGTAATCCGTTATGATTATAACAAATACAGTTATATCCTATCCAATCAGCACCAGGCAGATGATCTGGATTGGATTTGTATTCCGGAAAACTGGATATATTATTTCCCCGTAAGAGGATGTATCCAGCAATTTCCCCTAACATGGAGGAAAGAAGAAGTTCAGATCAGACCCAACAGATTTCTGAAATGGGCTTATCAATTATCAGAAATCTGCTATTAGTAAGGTCTGTTTTAGAACATAACTATATATAGTAGACAATTTAGAGATAAACAACTTTTTACAATAGCATTTATTTGAACTTGACTCAGAACTGCGAATCAACATCATGATTTTCTATGAGAAAAATAATTCATGTAGACATGGATGCTTATTTCGCAGCAATCGAGATAAGAGAAAATCCCTCCCTTAAAGGCAAACCAGTTGTTGTGGGAGGTAGCCCACAGAGTAGGGGAGTGGTGAGTACCTGTTCTTATGAAGCAAGAAAGTATGGCATCCATTCCGGCATGGCATCATATCAAGCATGGCAACTATGTAAACAGGCGATTTTCGTTCACTCAAGCTTTCAAGTTTACAAAGACACGACAGAGCAAATCCGGGAAATATTCTACCGTTATACTGATAAAGTAGAGTTTATGTCTTTGGATGAAGCATATCTCGATGTTACTGAGAACAAAATCCATGAAGACAATCCTGAGACAATAGCTTGTAGAATCAAAGCTGACATCCTGCTTGAAACTAAATTGACTGCATCAGCCGGAGTTTCATATAATAAATTTTTAGCCAAGATCGGATCGGATTTACAGAAACCGGACGGACTAGTGGTGATTCCACCCGAAAAAGCAGAAGAAATACTTTTTAATTTACCAATAGAAAAGTTTCACGGAATTGGCAAAGTAACCGCAGGCAGAATGAAAAACATTGGAATCTACAATGGAAAAGATCTTTACCAGCTCTCACTTCCGGATATGGTCCGCAGATTTGGCAAAGCCGGTGTTTTTTACTATTACGTAGTCCGTGGGATTGACGAAAGGGAAGTCATTACTTCATCAGAACCCAAATCAATCAGCAACGAAACCACATTTGCAGAAGATAGTGATAATCTGGAAGAATTGTGTGCAGTCATGAAAAGGCTTGCAACCAAGTTATCTTTCAGAATGCAAAGTAAACAAATTACCGGACAGGTCCTGACCATAAAAGTCAAGTATGATAACTTTGATATTACGTGTAAATCTCTGGCTCTGCCATATCTGACTAATGATAATGAAGAAATATATCACTATGCAGAACAACTACTTATCAATAACCTGAATGCAAAGCGCAAAGTAAGATTGCTGGGGGTAGGTCTGAACAAGCTGAAAACCAAGCAGACAAGCCAGCAAATCGAGTTGTGGGAAAGCCAACACGATATACAAGGGATTTAAGCTTGACAAAAAAAGTGACATTTTCTGTATTGCACACATATTGCTTGCTTGCAATGCTGATAAGTGAAATCAGCGGGGGCGTAGTTCAGTTGGTTAGAACGTCTGCCTGTCACGCAGAAGGCCGCGAGTTCGAGTCTCGTCGGCCCCGCTT
>DAHVPA010000206.1 GCA_027318525.1 Candidatus Cloacimonadota bacterium
TCTCAAAGAGGACGAGCTCTGCTTTGTTGACTGTCATCCTTTTTCTGTCCAGATCCGACAGAACCTGATTATTCCCATCGGTAAAGATGGATTCATTGAGCTCAAACCTGACATACATCCTTTGCGGCTTGAGATTCTTCAGGTTCCAGGTATTACTGACAACTTCAGTCTGGCTGCCGGTGATTCTGTAGCTGTCCTGGTCAGGTCTGGAACTATAGGAATAGACAGTGGTGTCACTGGGGACACGGTATTTGAATGTTAAGAGCGGACCATAACCAGAAAGCCCGGCTGATTTGAACTCCATCCAGCTTCCGGTAGCTGCTTTGAGAGCCAGGTTAAATCCCGTGACATTTACCGTTTTCCAGTTCTGGATAATGCTGTTGGGGATATTGATTGAGATAGTGTCTCCGGCAGTTGCGATACTGTCTGTAATGGGGAAATCCGGCATTGCCAAAGCAGTGATGTCCGTATCAAGCACGAGGTCTGTGCTGTCTGCCGCCCAGTTTTTATTCAGCTTGTGAAAGGATAACACCAAAGGATTGCGCGCCAGAGCTGACCTACGGGTCGCCACCAATTTCAGGACAGGCGATTCCACAATTGTAATGGAATCCTTCAGCCCCGTCCAGCGCATCAAAGCCACAGCTTCTATCCCGTCTTCACTGCCGCATAGCAGATAACTTTCCGTGCCTTTGACACTGCCTGTGTGAGTATAGGAATAACCAAGGCTAAAGGAATCCGCTCTGGCTATCCGGGGTGACAGACCCGACCAGTTATCACCTGTCAGGTTATCTTTCTTGGTGCATCCGCCTAAGACCAATATCAAAGCCAGACTTCCCAGCATCAGATTCAGCACAACTTTCACTCTGCTCTTCATATATCAATATCCTTAAATAATAATATTATTATATATGTTGTATTTGTAGGGGGTGTGGATATGCGCATAACTGCCGATATCCTCTCGCAACCCTGCATATTATATACATTTAGGGAATGATTTCCCCTGTGGATAACTTGTGGATAATGCCGATTTCTGTCCACTCTTTTCCACACCAAAATGAGGATAAACGCTTTTTTGATGGTTATCCACACTTATCAACACTATATTGTGCCCAACTGTGCATAACCGCCTGATTTGTCCATAAACTTTATTGCTGGACAGCATCTGCCTATCTGTCCCTGATTTTCTTGATGAGGCGTTCAATTTCTGCTCTGAATTCATTGTCGTCGTTAAACTGGTTCTCTATCATGCGTTTGGCATGCAGGACGGTGGTATGGTCCTTTCTTTTATAATATTCTGCAATTTCCTTGAGAGACAGCGAAGGAATCAACAGATTGGCAAGATACATGGCAATCTGGCGCGGGAAGGCGATGCTCTGTTTGCGCGTCTTATCCACGAGAGCGGGAATGGTCAGTCCGTAATAGTTACATACCTGTTGGGTGATATTATCCAGCGTGATTTCCTTTTTGACTTCGGAAATCATGTCGGAGAGGATATCGCGTGCCAGTTCCGGAGTGATTTCCTCAGCTTTGAGCTTGTTATATGAGCTGTATGCCAGGATACGGATGAGTGAACCTTCCAAAGCTCTGACGCTACTGGTGATGTTTTCTGCTATAAAGTGGATGATTTCGTCACTGAGCTGGGCTTTTTCAGGGTCGGCTTTTTTCTTGAGAATTGCCACCCTCGTCTCAAAATCAGGATTCTTCAAATCCGCCAGCAGACCGCTTTCAAAGCGTGTCACCAGCCTGTTTTCCAAATCAGGTATGTCTTTGGGAGGACGGTCGGAAGTCAACACAATCTGCTTCCTGCGCTCAAATAAAGTATTAAAAGTATGGAAAAATTCTTCCTGTGTCCCTTCCTTGCGTGATAAAAAGTGCACGTCGTCCACCAGCAGCAGATCGACCTTGCGGAACTTGTTGCGAAAGTCGCTCATCCTGTTGCCGCGGATGGCTTCTATCATTTCGATGGTAAATTCTTCTGAGGTGGTGTAATAAATCTTGTAATTGCGTCCGTTGCGCAGCACCCAGTTGCCGATGGACTGCATCAGGTGGGTCTTCCCCATTCCGCTTTCACCGTAGATAAATAGCGGATTATAGTTGTTGCCCGGGCTTTCTGCCACGCTGTAAGCTGCGGAATAGGCAAAGTTGTTGTTGCGCCCGACCACAAACTGCTCAAAGCTGTATTTGTCGTTGAGCGACATATTTGCCATCACGCCGTTGCCTTTTTCTTCTTCCTTAGCCTTGGTCTCTTTGTGAGAACGCGTTTTCTGCGCTATAAAGAGCACCTCATACTTCTTTTTGTAGATGGCATAGGAGATTTCCGACAGCATGTCCGTATAGTTATGATTAAGGTAATTGGCTGTAAAAGCCGTCCCCACCTGCACCGTCAATGCCGTATCGGTAATATCCACCAGCTTTGTTTCATAAAACCAGGTCTTGAAGGTTTTAGGGGTGATGTTTTCTTCCAGTTTGTCTAAAATATTCTGCCAAATATCTTGATCCATACACTCATTTCCTGTTGTTTATCAATCTGTTATCCACGAACTGTCTATTAAAGAGGCTGGAGCCTGTTTCTCCTCCCCAACCTCTTGAAAAATAGATAAGTTATAAATTATCATGTCAGCTTCTTCTCTACACCTGACATCAACTTATCCACATTTTATCCACTGACTGTCTCTCCAGCCTGGCAGAACTGCGGCTCAGCTTTAGAAAAACTCCGCCGCAAAGGACTCCAGCCTGTCCGTTTAAACTTTTTAGCTTCAACCTATTTGTCAAGCGATGATAACTGCCCTTTTTACTGTTGCAGTTTTACTACATCTGCGCCTTTTAACACATCGTCAAACAGTTATCCACATATGTGGAAAAACTGTGAATAACCTTACTGCCGATATAATCAACTGCCAGACAATCAATAATCAAAACAGTAATTTATTTTTGCTTTCACCCTGTGATATTTTAACCACGCTTTGCCTCTCCCATAAATGCATAGAGGGGTCATCGCGGGCTAACCCCTCGAAGACCCCTCGTTGATCCCTCCCATCATTTATGGATAATGATGAATGGAAAAAGGAGAAGAGAGAATTACATCTTAATAACGAAGAATGATTAAAACAGGAAGAACAAAAGTCCTTTAGGAAGATAACAAATAGCCTGGCAAAGCATTACCGGGCATAAAACGGCGGAAACTATGAGTCTGTAAGGACGGAACTGCTTATCTCAGAAATTCTATTGCCGGACAATAAACTCAAACGCTTATATATTCTACATCCTGTAGCCAAGGGAGATGCTGATTTGAGTGTTGGTGATATCGGCAGTGTAATCGGTGCCGAGGATTTCCTGTTTGAGGGTGCCCGTATTGGTTTTATACATGGCTTGCAGGATATAGTTCTTATAGATGGAAAATCCTGCGCCCACTCCCCAGTAAAAACCGCCGGTCAGGGTGCCGTCGCCTTTGTAG
>DAHVPA010000207.1 GCA_027318525.1 Candidatus Cloacimonadota bacterium
GATGACCTGACTGAAAGAACGGATTTTGCATTGGGGTAGTTAAACTGGATACCGGCCTGCGCCGATAAGGCGTACAACGGATCTGGATACCGGCCTGTAATGTTTTAAAAACTACGGCTAAACTGGATACCAGCCTGCGCCGGTAAGACGTACAACGGATCTGGATACCGGCCTGTAATGTTTTAAAAAACTACGGCTAAACTGGATACCGGCCTGCGCCGGTAAGGCTGCGCATTCGTTTGAAGCGGTGCTGTAGAAAGGCAACTCTATTCTAAATAAAGAACTAAAACTCTTGTGAGCCGTCTTCCCGACGCAGGTCGGGAACCAGTTTAAGATAACTGCCTGTGTCTATCCTGACTCAAGTCAGGGCATGTTAGGTAATTGTTTACTTAGGTATGACAAATCCCATGCTTAATGCGGGGGGTCAACGAGGGGTCAGCGTGGGCTTTCCCCTCGATAACCCCTCCCGGCATTTATGGAAGATGACTACAGAATTTACAGAAATGACGGAAAAACAGCAATGAGAGGATGGACACTGTCCCGCTTTCAGGCGGTTTAATCCACCCTCCACTAAGTCCATTTTGTCCAATAAGTCCGGCAGGATTGTCTAAATCTTTCCCCTTTAGAAGATAAGGTGGACTGCCAGGGCGGTCAGATAGGCTATCAGGGCACAGCCCGGAAAGGTAAGCAGCCAGACCAGAACGATATTGCCGGCTATTTTCCAATTGACCTTGCTCTTACCCATCGCTCCGGCAGAACCCATAATCGCAGTGTTGATGGTGTGCGTGGTGGATAAGGGAATGCCCAGCAGCGATGCCAGCAGGATGGTGATGGAAGCGCCTGTCTCCGATGCAAAGCCTTGCCAGGGCTTGATTTTCACCATCTGCATACCTACTTTCTTGATGATTTTCCAGCCGCCAATCGAGGTGCCCACTCCCATCGTCATTGAACAGAGCAGGATTACCCACAACGGAACACTGAACTGAGGCAGAATCCCGCCCACCACCAGCGCCATGGCAAAGATGCCGATGAACTTCTGTCCGTCATTCATGCCGTGGTTGTATGCCATGAACATGGAGGAAAAGATTTGCAGGCGTCCATAGACAACTCTGGACTTTTGGGCATTGAGGAGCGGGGAAAACATAATGACAATCTTGGATATCAGCCAAGCCAAGCCAAAACCCAGAATGGTGGATGCCAACAAACCGTAACCGATTTTAATCCAGCCTGAACCAATCAAAGCCTGCGGTCCTGCATAAAAGAGGACAGCACCGGTCAGACCAGCCACCAGGGCATGGGATTCGCTGGTGGGGATGCCGAATTTGGCAGCCAAAGAACTCCAGGTAATCAGGCTGAACATGGCAATCAGAATAATGCGGGGCGTGACCACAGCTATATCGACGATACCCTTGCCGATGGTCACCGCCACAGCAGTTCCCGACAGTGTTCCCAGGATGTTGAGCGTAACTGCCATAAACACAGCCTGACGGGGAGTCATAACCTTGGTGGAAACCACAGTGGCAATGGCATTGGGCGCATCAGTCCAGCCGTTGACAAATTCAGCAACCAAGACAGCCAAGAGAGTTATCCAGATAATCGCGTCCATGCGTCAACCCTTAATCACTGAAGCATTGATGCACGACGGAAGAGGAAAGATGGATATAGTCCGTCATCAACTCCAGTGTTTCCAGCATTTTCTCAGAACTGCGGAATTCAGCCAGGTCGCGCATAGTCAAAGCTCTGCCGCCTTCATCCAGATTGAGCAGAGTATGCAGCCCCTGAGCTTTGAGGAAATCGCCCTGATGCTCCAGGTCACGGATTTTCCTGATATGCACCAGAATCGAAGAAGTGTTTTTCTGCCAATTGGCACAGCAAAACAGACTCATCATGGCAACCAGTTCGCTGCCCCCTTCCCTTAGGATTTTGCCCAGCAGCACCATTTCGTTGGTGACTTTGGACAGGCGGTAATTCTCCAGATAGCGCACAATGCTCTGGCTGTTATCCAGAATATCGTCCAGGACGTGTATCAGCCTGAGCACCATCTCGTGGCTGACCCAACTGGTAATGGAAATCTCGTTGAGCAGCTCAATAATCTGCTGCACCAGCTCATCGCCCTCATTTTCCAGATTCTGAATCCTGAAACAGCAGGTTTTTACCACATCATCATTGTCATATTCAGTTAAAAGCTGCTCGAGGCAGGTTAACGAACTGTTGCCTTTTTCCGCAAGACCGGAGACCAACTCCATCAGTTTCAGGTCTTTGCTGTTGCCCAGTAGTTTTGAGAAAATCGACATAAACTCCCCTTGTTATTGCTTAAACTGTTAATGCTCTGGTCCCATCCGGAAGAAAAACTGCTGCGGACAGGATGTTAAATCAGGCTGAAAGTCTTTTCAGAACAGGGAAATTGAAATTCGAATTGAAGTTATGCCTGAATAGTTTCTGCCCCGTCAGTTTTGTCAAGAGGAATCGGTAAATAAGCCTACTCACCTGACAAAAAAAGGCGGAAACATAGTTCCGCCTTTGGATAAAAAAGCAGTTATAGACTGAAAGATCAGAATTTCATCAGCTTGGCAGTCCGGCTGGCTGTGCCATTGGCAATGCGCAGCAGATAGATTCCGGATGCTGCAAAGCTGCCGGAGCTTGCTTTTCCGTCCCAGAGCCAGTTCAATTCCTGCTTGCCGGTAAAGCTGTATCTGGTGATGAGCTGTCCCTTGAGGTTATAGACGGATATTTCCACCGGCTGTGCGGAATCGAGGTTTTTCAGGCGCAGAGAGATACTTTCCCTGAAGGGATTGGGATAAGCCAGGAGGTTAAAAGGTGCGGTGGGCATGGTGTCATCCTCCCAGCCGGTGATGTTGATGGTGGCTTCGTTGGAGGCGACAGATTCGCTGCCGTTCTCATACATTGCCGTAACATGGAAGCTCCAGAGTCCGGGACCGAGCGCAAAAACCGTATCCTGCACAGTATCACCACCATTCACCTGATGCAAAAAGAAACCATTGCGATAGACTTTGAATGCCAAGGGCGGAACATCAAGCAGAGGAAAATCCCACTGCAGCAGGACGTTGTTATCGTCCACCACCTGGGCTGAGAGGTTGTAGGGCATGGGGTCCAGCCCACCCAAAGCGCCGTTGTAATTGAGCCTCATGGCATGGGTGTTGCTGGGACCGCTGCCGTCTTCCCAAGCCAGGACAAACCACAAATCACTCCTGATATCAAAGTCATAATGGAGTTTATTGGTGGAAGTGGTGGCAATATGTCCAAAAGCAGCACCCCAGATGGAAGTGCCGTCCGAGCTGACGCCCTGGGATTCCAGAAACTGTTTCACGGTCTCGGCGCGCTGTTCACCGAGGGCCAGATTGTACTCCTGGGTACCGCGATCATCGGTATTCCCCTCCAGA
>DAHVPA010000208.1 GCA_027318525.1 Candidatus Cloacimonadota bacterium
CCAGTGGGTATCAACTCCTCTGGCTTTGCACGGTTTTATCATCAGACAGGATGGCAAAACGGTCGATATTAGCATCGGCAGTGACCCCAAAGACCCCGTTTTCATCATTCCGGACCTGCTGCCGCATCTGGCACGCAAAGAACAATATACCAAGACTTTGGGAGATGCAATCGACGCCGGCAAGATGAACCTCGTCTTTTCCGGCAGAATGGAAGTCGGTTCCCAGGAAAAGGAAGCTTTCAAACTCTATGCCCTGCAGCTTTTGCATGAAAAATACGGCATCACCGAACAGGACTTTATCTCCGCCGAACTGGAGCTTGTCCCAGCTTCTTTTGCCCGTGACTGCGGTCTGGACAGGAGCATGGTGGCAGGTTACGGTCAGGACGACCGGATTTGCGCTTATGCAGGTCTGCAAGCTCTGTTGGAAGCAATGAAAGGCAAGTCCAAAAAGACCATGGTGGTTTATTTCTCCGATAAAGAGGAAATCGGCAGCTCCGGTAATACGGGTGCGCATTCGGTTTTCATCCAGGACTTCCTTGCCAACCTGCTCAAAGCTAATGGTGAAGACAGCGGTTCCGACAACCTGCGCAAGACTTTTATGCACAGCCACATTATCTCCGGCGACGTCACAGCCGCCATGGATCCCAACTATCCCGGAGTGCACGAAAAACAGAATGCCGCCATTATGAACTATGGGGTGGGCATTTCCAAATTCACCGGTTCCGTCGGAAAATACGGTTGCAACGACGCCAATGCCGAATTCACCGCCAAGGTTCTGCGCACTCTTGACAAGGCAGGCATATTCTGGCAGATGTGCGAACTGGGCAAAGTGGACGAAGGCGGCGGCGGAACCATCGCCGGCATCCTTGCCCAATTGGGCGCTGAGGTGATAGACTGCGGAACTGCTCTGATGGGAATGCATTCCCTCTATGAAATGTGCGGCAAGGCAGACCTCTTTGAGACCTTCCGTGCCTATAAAGCAATGCTCCTGATGGATTAATTATCAGCCCTAAAAGGGGGTGTAGCATGATAAGATATATCCTTATGCTTACGCTGGTTATCCTCTTGGCAGGATGCAGTGTCAATGAAGCAACAGGTCCGCAAGCCTGCTTCAATAAACAAGGCTGCAGCTTGAGCCAGGAAAAGTATGCCAAAAACCTGGATAAGTATAATATGCACAGGTTTAATGAAAACCTTGAGCAGTGGAAGGAAACTGCTTTTTGGCGCATCAGGAATCTGGATTTGGTTGCTCAGACTCTGGTCGTGCCTGAAGCTCCCGATGCTCTCTGGCTGAGGACAATTGTCTCTGATGAGCAATTGGATGCCTTTCATCAGCCCTATCTGATAGGTTACGAAAACGCCAGAGAACAGCTTCGCAACTATATTCCTGAAAGCCGGATCTACGATTGCCGGGACGGGGAATAAGTTATCCGATGACTTTTAGTTCTTTCTCAACCCGGTTAGCAATTCTGTTTTCTCTGCTGGCGGTGATGTTGCCGTTGTGGGCAGAGACAGGTCTGCAGCCTGAGGATAATGCTTCCGCTCTGATTTCTGCTCTGACCGATTCTTTGGTGACAAGCCGTCCTGTGATTCCGGATGTGCGTTGCGGAGAATGGACTCCCGCTTTGGAACGGGAACTGCGCAAAGCTTTACTGCTCAAAAATGCCGATGTCCGTGAACCAAGACTTGGTTTGCTGGAGGAGACCAACAGCCTGGTTCCTTTGGCTATGGAAAGCGATTTTGGAGTCAATGCCGATATCCTGTTAAAAATGCTGGAACTGCAGTCGGCAGATTTGCTGGAACTGACATTGGAACAATCAATCCAGACCGGAGAACGTCGCAATGTCTTTTCCTATTCGCGCTACAGGATGCCGGTCTATCGTTTTGTCCTGAAACAGATTTCCCTACCGGAGCAGAAGCTTGTCTCCATCAGGGAATACACTCTGAAGGGCGAACCCGAACTGGAAAATCCCGGCAGTCTGCTTGCTTTGAAATGGTATGAACCCGTCCTGGCAGGTGCAATTTTAGGCTCGCTGGTCTATATGCTCTGGACTTTAAACTAACACCCCGAGGTTTTTTATGCTGAAACACCTATCCTGGTTCCTAATCCTGATTGTCCTTGCCGGCTGTTCGCTAAACAAGGCAGAACTTACCACAGACAACAAAATGGCTAAAGCTGATGAGCTTTTTGCCAAAGGTAAATATGCCCGTGCGGTTGAACTTTATGAAGAAGTCTCATTTGAAAAAAAGAATGCCAATGCATCTGTCGCTCTGATGAGGGTGGCGGATTGCTACTTTAAGATGAACAAGTTCACCGATGCCCGCCTCAAATACACTACCCTTACCACCAGTTATCCCGATTTTGCTGAAGTCGAAACAGCCTGGTTCCGCATTGGCGAATGTTATTACGAGGAATCGCTCAAAGCCCAGTATGACCAGACAGAAACCGCCCAGTGCATTGAGTCTTTCCGCACCTTTATCGAGAAATTCCCGGAAAGCCAGAACTACCTCAGGGCAATTGACTTTATCCGCAAAGCCCAATACAAGGTCATCCAGAAGAAATACCACAACGGCTATATCTATTACAAAATGAAGGATTACAGCTCTGCCCTGATGTATTTCAAAGAAGTTATAAATCTGTCCAATACTGACGAGATTGACCGCAAATCACTCTACTACGCCACTAAAATCAGTCTCTACCATAAAAACTCTGAAGATGCCAACGCCTTTTGGACCAAGCTGCGGGAACGTTATCCCGAGAGCAGGGAGACCAGGAAGCTGGCGCGCTTTTTCTAACCGGTTCCGACGGGAGGGAACATTATGTATGGCACAACAGGTTCAGGAGTCAGAGTAGCGGTTTTGGGCGGCAGCTTTGATCCTATCCACAACGGACATCTGCATCTGGCAAATCAGGTCCTCAAGTTCGGTGCGGCTGAACAGGTCTGGTTCATTCCGGCTGGAGCGCACCGCTTCAAACAGGACAGCATCCTGCTTGATTATGACAATCGCAAAGCCCTGATTGACAAAGCCATTGCCTCCGAACCCCGCTTCCAATGCCTCGATATCGACAAAGCCGGCAGTGGCGACGGCTCCACCTATGAAATAATGCAAAAGCTGAAGTCACAGTATCCACAACACAGCTTTTCATTTCTCATCGGGATGGACAACCTCTCACAACTGCCCCAATGGCATAACTTTAACTGGCTCAAGGATAACGTCCGTTTCATCATTGCCGTGCGCCCGGGTTATGAATCCATTCCTGCAGTGACTGCTCAGCTCAGGGATTTTTCCTATCTGAATTGTCCGCCCAATGAGATCTCCTCTTCCACTATCCGCCGCAAGATAGAAAACGGTGCCGGCATCCAGGGTCTGGTCCCTCATCACCTTTTGG
>DAHVPA010000209.1 GCA_027318525.1 Candidatus Cloacimonadota bacterium
TCCGAGACCAGCAGGTTTCTGAGATTAGGACTAAACTTTTTTGCCGTTTTCTTTTCTGTGATTTCTGTTAATTCTGTGGTTTTATCTTCTATAAACTTCTGTTGCACATACAGCGCAATCAGCGCGAAGACTATCGCTGCCAGAAAGGCGTAGCGCACACCCTGCACGCGTCCGAACTGTACGATAAAGAATCCGCCGATCACAGGTCCCAGCGCCATAGGAATGCGCCTTATCATGGAATGCAGGGAAATCCCCATCGTGTGCTTGTTTTTGGGCAAAACGGAGGAGACCAGCTCCATCGTGGCAGGCAGTGAAATCGCAGTCCAGGAAAGGAAAAACACCGCTCCGATGAGCACCGCATACCAATAAGGGAAGATGACCACGATCAGGTAGCCGAAAATCGCCAGGCAGTTGAAGATAAAGAGCGCTTTCTTATAACCCAGCTTCTCAGCCAGNCAGCCTCCGGGATAGGAATAGAGCGCGCTCAGCAGGTTGTCCATTCCGTTCAGCAGACCGATGATGATGGGAGTGCCGCCCAGCGCCAGCAGGTAGATGGGCAGGAAGCGTTCCGCCATCTTTTCGCCCAATCCCACAAAGATTGCCATCAGCAGCATGGCTGCCAGGCTTTTCCTGAGTCCCAGGAAGCCTGCCACGTTTCTAAGCGTTGCCTTTACCTTCATCTTAGTTCTTCCTTTACTGCCTTCAGCAATGCACTCTCCCGGGTTGAGTCAGGTTATGCAGGCTGTTATCAGTTTTCTTTTACAGCCGTGATATGATAAAGCCGGATAGGCTGCAAGGCTGCATCAGTGTGAGTCCATGTATTGGACTGGGTCTGGACGGTCTGATGAATTCCGGTCACGCTGTCTCGCCAATACACAGTATATCCGTTCGGGACAATGGTTTGTCCATTGGTGTCCAGGCTTGTTGCATCCCAGTTCAGCACCAGGTCGTTCCCAACGCGTGAGATGACAGGATTTTGGGGAGCCAGGGGCAGAGCTGTTTCCTGCAGTCCTGCGACAAAAACATCCGTATAACCGGTAGTGGGATTGTGCAAAGTTTGGTTCCCGATGGTGATGGAATTCTGGAAAAAGCCGGAAATAAGGATGTGTCCGCCATTGACATATGTCAACCCGGAACAGTAATCATAACTGGGTCCCCCTGCCTGCCTGGACCATTTCCAGTCACCGGTTCCACTCAGTTTAGCCACAAAGACGTCCATCTGTCCATTGCTGATGAGCGTAGTGCCTGCAATATCCGCTGTCCCGTAAAAATATCCTGCGACCAGGATATTGCCAAAGTTATCCAGAGTGATGAAATCCCCTCTGTCGGTATTGGAACCGCCTGCTTTGGTTGACCACAGCCAATTGCCGTCGGTATCTATTTTGGCGACCAGGATATCGGCAGAACCTGCACTGACCAAAGTCTGGCTTCCCAAGGTCACTGAGCCTGCAAACATGCCTGACAGATAGCAGTTGCCGGCAGAATCAGTCACGATGCCTGTGTTGTATGCCCAGGTTGTGGTGGCTGTGCCTTTTGCCCAGAGCCAGTTTCCGCTGGAGCTTAATTTGATTACAAAAAGGTCCTGAGTTCCCGGGCAGGTGAGATTTGTGGTTCCGAAACTGGATGTGCCCCGATAAGTCCCCGTGGCATAACAGTTTCCGCTGCCGTCAACACTGATGGATGTGACCAGGTCATACCCGGGTCCGCCTCCCCGCTTTGCCCATTGCCAGCTTCCGCTTGAGTTGAGTTTGGCTACGTATAAATCATTGCCTCCCGCACTGGTCAGATTTGTGCTGCCAAAGCTGGCTGCGATTTCGAAATATCCTCCCACATAGATATTGCCTGCGCTGTCCAAAGCCAGGCATTCCGCCGTGTCATACAAGGTTCCGCCAGCCCGGGTTGCCCATTGCCAGGTGCCACTGCTGCTCAGCTTGGCTACAAAGAGGTCATAAACCCCGGCGCAGTTTAGCGTGGATGAGCCGAAGACTGCAGCCCCGTCAAAGTATCCTGACAGATAGAGGTTGCCGCTGTCGTCCAATGCCAATTTGAGAGGAGTTTCTGCGCCGGCACCTCCGGCTCTGATTGCCCATAGCCAGTTTCCGGCAGCATCGGTTTTGGCGATGTAGATATCCTGCGAGCCCTGACTGGTCAACGTAAAAGGACCAATATTCACTGTCTGATAAAAATACCCCGTTACATAGCTGTTTCCGCTGTTATCCGTAACCATATCAGATGAGTATTCCGAGTAGTTGGTTGAGATGTGGTTTGCCCATTGCCAATCCACGATTTGGGCAAATCCTGTCCCAGCTAATAAAATTATTGCCAGACAGAACAGGCTTGTCTTCATGATATCTCCTTTTCAGCTTCAATATATTTTTGGCAGCTCAACTTGTCACCTCATGTAAGGCAAGAGCCAATATTTTACTGATGATAAATATTCCACCTTTTGTCAAGCAAAATGGCAGCTTCAGCGCTCCACCTGCCTGACTGTATTATTTATCTGGCTCATTATTATAATACTTCTTCCATGTATTCTGTGTTTTCCGTCGTTAGAAAAGACTTTATGGACGGCATGGACAGCCCGGACTAAATGCTGTTGTCCAGGGTCTGCCAGTTCAGCACAGGCAGCAGCAGACCCGCTTCCACGGCGTTCTTAACGCTTTTGCAGGGCAGGTTGCCGGAGACTATCTGCGCTTTGGTAACCGTTTTAAGGTCTATCAGTCCTGCTCTCTGCAGGTCCCACATCAGGCGGATATAGAGATTATACCAACTGGAGACCTTGAAATCGCGCTCCGGCATTTCTTTATAGAGCGCGGTATAGACCTTGAAGTCATCCTTGTATGCCTGGCTGGGCTTGATTTTCCGCAGGTTTTGCGCAATAGCACGGTAGTCCTTGTGCTGAGCCGCTTCCGTGAAACTTTCAGGCAGACTCCTGCCAATCGTGACCTCGCAATTCGGCAGATAATAATAGACCATGCCGTCCGATTTGCCTTTGTAACCCGTAATTCCGTTTTTAATCCTGACTTTCATTGCTCTTTCTCCTCGCTTTTATTCCTCAGTAGTCCCTTGATAAGTTCAATATAGTATCTGTATAGATTCTGTATTGTTCCTGTATAGTATCTGTATCATAAGACACAGAAACACCAGATAAAAGATACTGTCAATATAAATAAACACCATTGATCTTAGCAGGAGCCCGGCAAGGGGTATCAGGGGAATTTACGGGAGATTTATAAAGAAGCAACATATCCGAGATATCTTTCTTGACAGGGATATGTTTCGTTTTACGTTTGTTTTAGATTTTTCAAAGATTTTGCAGTGAGGGAAAATGAGAAAACAACTAATCGTGATAATTGTCGTGCTGATACTTCTGTTCTTTTTCATAACTGCC
>DAHVPA010000020.1 GCA_027318525.1 Candidatus Cloacimonadota bacterium
GACCTACTATTCTGCGCAGAGAATCAAGCTTGGCGGAAGCAAGTCCACGAGCACGTTCAGAACCCTGACGCAAGGTTGCGTCAATATGATCCTTGTTGTTAAGCAGGTCGTTATACTTGATTCGCAGCGGACTGAGCCGGTCATTCATCACATTAAAGAGCTCTGTTTTAGCATGTCCCCAGCCCATTCCTCCAGCCAGATACCTTTGCCGCAAAGCTTCAATCTGCTGTTCTGTAGCAAAATGCCTGTAAAGCGCAAAGATATTGCAGGTATCGGGGTCTTTGGGTTCTTCCAAGCTCTGAGAATTGGTGACAATGCGCATTATCAGCTTCTTTAACTCAGCTTCGGAAGCAAAAAGCGGAATAATATTGCCATAGCTTTTGGACATCTTTCTGCCATCCAAACCAACAACTGTCCTGGTTTCTTCTGTAGCCATGGGTTGAGGCAGTCTGAAACCCTCAGTTTTGTAGATAAAATTAAAGCTTTCCGCAATATCCACCGCCATCTCAATGTGCTGAAACTGGTCATTGCCGACCGGAACGTAATCCGTGTCAAAAAGCAGGATATCCGCAGCCATCAATACAGGATAAGTAAACAGACCCATATTGACTCCGTCATCCAAATCCGCACCTTCATCCCTGTTCTTTTGAATCATCGCCTTATAGGCATGGGCACGGTTCATCAGACCCTTGGGAGTAAAAGCCAGAAGCATGGTCATCAGCTCAAATGTTTCAGGCACTTGTGACTGTCTGTAAAACAAAGCGGTCTCCGGATCCAGCCCGCAAGCCAGCCAGGCAGCGGCAATTTCATAAGTGAGTTCCCTTAGCTTGGCAGCATCTTTTATGACATTCAGAGCGTGATAATCTGCAATAAAATAACGGGCTTCACAAGTCTCGGCAAGTTTCAGGGCAGGTTTGATTGCACCGATGTAATTGCCGATATGAGGTGTGCCGGTTGGTTTAATACCTGTCAGGGCTATCTTTTTCTGCATCTGTTCCTCAGTTCTTTATTCAAATTTATGCACCACTTTGCTCAGCCTGCCATAAAGGTCAATGTCAATCACATCTTCCACTTTGACCCGGACAATATCGCCAAAACCGCAGTCGACACCTAGGAAAGAGACCACACCGTCAATCTCGGGAGCGTCAAACCAAGCTCTGCCTGTGCAGGTATTGGCTTCGGGATAGGATTCTTCCACGATTACCTCAATCTCCCTGCCCACAAACTCAGCCAGATATTGTTCACTCAGTTCCCGATGCAAAGTCAGCAGCTCATTGCGGCGCTTGATGGCTGTGGTGGAGCTTACCCTATCCGTCATCTCAAAGGCAGAGGTTCCCGGTTCGGGCGAAAAAGCAAAGGCTCCCAAGCGCAAAAATCTATAATCAGCAACAAATCCAAGCAGTTCGTTGAACTCCCTTCTGCCTTCTCCCGGAAAACCGGTCATGAAAGTAGTCCTGAATTCAACGTCAGGCATATTCTCTTTGAAAAGCTCAATAATCCTGATAATGTCAGCCTTGCCATAATGCCTGTTCATCCTCTTGAGAATGGCGTCATTGCAGTGCTGAAGAGGCATTTCGAAAGCATGAACAATCTTGGGCAGGGAAGCTATCGTATTGATCAGAAGAGCATCAACATGTCTGGGATGCAGATACATCAACCGAATCCAGTATAGCCCTTCTATATCATGCAAACGCTGCAGAAGCTCAGGAAGGAGCTTTTTATTAACGCTGTCAGTTCCATAGGCAGAAGTATCCTGTGCAATGACAATCAATTCGCTTGAACCAAGAGCAACTAATTCCTGAGCTTCTTTAACCAGTTTTCCTATATCTAGACTGCAGAGATTGCCCCGAATCGAAGGAATTGTGCAATATGAGCACCGGTTGTTGCACCCATCGCTTACCTTAAGATAAGCATATGGTCCATCAGTTAAAAGCTCTCTTTCAAAACGGGATACTTTCGAACCTGAAAGTAGAGCTTCAAACGCTCCGAACGAACGGATAGGAATCCAAGCATCAACCTCAGGAAACTGCTCCTGTATCTCACGCAAGTATCTTTTCATTATGCATCCGGTTACAAAGATGCGTTTAATCATACCTTTACTCTTGTATCTGAAAACCGTCTTCAGCACTCTGGCAAGCTCTTTCACGGCATCCTGAATGAAACTGCAGGTGTTAATCAGACAAAATTCCACTCCTTCGGTTTCATCTGCCTGCACATATCCGTGCTGCATTGCAACAGCGCAAAATACTTCGCTGTCCACCAGATTCTTGGGACAGCCAAGACTGATCAGAGAGAACTTTTTTTGCATTAAAGCAGATGTATAAACAAGCCGGAACGGAGTTTGGGCTCGAACCAGGTGGATTTGGGAGGCATGATTTCACCCGCATCGGCAATATTAATCAGTTCATCCATAGAAGTCGGAAACATGGCAAAAGCAACTGCTTCCCTACCGCTGTCCACACGTTTCTGTAATTCTTCAAGACCGCGGATGCCGCCTACAAAGTCTATGCGCTTGTCCCTGCGGGGATCTTCTATACCAAGAATCGGATGCAAGAGATTGTTTTGCATTATGGAGACATCCAAGGATTCCACTACATTGGTTTCATCCCAGGAGTGCGGTCTGGCTGTCAGTTTATACCAGGATCCATCCAAATACATACCAAAGGAGTGGGTCTGTTCAGGATGATAGGGCTGGTTTCCCCTGGCTTCAACGTTGAATTTCTGCCCGACCTTTTCCAGAAACTGCTCTTTTGTATTACCATTTAAGTCTTTTACGATACGGTTGTAATCCATAATGTGCAGTTGGTTATCCGGGAAAATTACCGACATAATATAATTGAATTCTTCATCGCCCTTAAAGTCGGGATGCTGCTCCCTTCTCATCATACCGACCCTGACAGCGGAAGCAGTTCTATGATGTCCATCTGCAACGTAAAGACAGTCCATTACTGCAAAGGCACTTTCTATTGTTTCAATATCTGCGGAATTATCCATCAGCCATAAAGCATGCCCGATGCCGTCATCCGAGACAAAATCATACACAGGCTGTGTGGTGCTCATAATTTTGCTTACCAGACTGTCAATAACCTGCTGATGCCGATAGGTGAAGAACACTGGTGAAGAATGAGCATTACAGGTATCAACGTGCTTAATGCGGTCAGCTTCTTTTTCAGCTCTGGTCAGTTCGTGCTTCTTAATACGTCCTTGCATATAATCATCTATGGAAGCGAGTCCGACCAACCCAACCTGAGGACGTCCCAACATAGTCTGTTTATAGATGTAAAACGCCGGCTTTTCATCCTGGAACATCAGGTTTTTGCTCAGGTAGGAATAGAGGTTTTCTTTCGCCTTGGAATAGACCTTTTCATCATAAAGGTCTGTTCCCAAGGGCAAGTCGACTTCAGGCTTCTCCACATGGATAAAGCTGAGTGGGTGTTTTCCTACTTCCACCCTCGCTTCATCAGAGTCCATGACATCATAAGGAAGAGAAGCTATCTCTGCTGCGTGTTCCGGATATGGGCGCATTGCCTTGAATGGTTTGAATACTGCCATTTTCTGTTACTCCTGTTTTATCTTTTTGTTATCTTAACTGCTTTGGGAATAGTAGTATGTCAATGCTTTGATAAGGTATTCATGGTCATACACACCCATCGTCTCACGGATTGAGTGCATTGCCCACATTGGGTTACCAATATCCACTGTTCTAATACCAAGATGGGAGGAAGTGATTGGTCCAATGGTAATTCCTGATATTGAATCGGAACGATTGATGATTTTCTGAAACGGTACTTGCACAGCTTCGCAGATACTTTCAAATCTGGCGCTGCTGTCTGCAGTCGTGGCATATCTTTGAGAAGCATTCATTTTGATGACAGGTCCGTGATTGAGCATTGTTATAAAGGCAGGGTCGTATTTCTCGGGAAAATTTGGATGCAGGGCGTTTGCCATATCCGCTGATACCAGAAATGACTTCCTGATGGATATCATTGTCTGCTCATTGTTCAAATTCTGTGCCCAGCAGATTCTATGTAAAACTTCTTCAGTAAAAGATGAATCTGCCCCTTCGGGGGTCATACTGCTGATTTCTTCATTGTCATAGAAGATTGCTGCACTTGTCGTATCTGCTTGTTGTGATTCAATTATAGCAGACAAAATAGCATGTGTCATTGCCAGATTATCCAAACGCCCGCTGACCAGTATTTCTTTGTCCGCACCTATTCTCAAAGCTGGTGAGGAATCATAAAGAAACAGGTCATAAGCACCAATCTGGTAGGCTTTTACACCCAGTGTTGCAGCTATAATATCTTTGAAGGTTTGGGGGTTGGAGTTTATGCCAGAAGCCTGAATTATTGCCTGCAGATGATTTTGGGCATTGTATTCAAAACCTTTATTCACTTCCCGATTCAGATGAATGGCAACATTGGGAATGACAGCAACAGGCTCTGCCAGATTCACCAACCTGCTTTCCCATTTAGCAGAACTTCTGTTTCTTTTATCATCAATCCTGACCATCACCCTTCCTGCTATGGAGAGTTCCCTATCCAGCCAGGTACTGATAATGGGAGCGCCATACAGTTCAACAGCCAGTTTTGTATTGTTGCGTTCCGTTTTGTCACCGCCGCATTTTATCTTAAGTCCGGGGCTATCCAGATGTGAGGCGGAAATGTTAAAACCTGTCTGATGCGGTTTCTTCTTCCCCAAGACAAATGCAAAAATAGCGGACTGATTTCTGACTACGAAGTACTTTCTACCAGAAGCCAGTTTCCAGGGCTGGGTTTCATCCAGTTTGACAAATCCCTTGTCTGACAGGGTCTTTTCAATGTTGCCGGCAGCCTGAAAACTTGTGGGAGAGTTATCCAGGAATTTCATCAGGTCTTTGATATGGGGTGTTTTCATCAGTTCTCCAATCGATTAGCTATACAGGTAGCGTTTGATTTTTTGCGTGGGTGTTTTCTGGAAAGGTTCGGATACGATTTGCAACTTGTAAATCTTGGAAAAGTCTGCCAGTGTCCGATTGACTTTTTGTCTGTTCTGTTCCATTATTTCGTTAACCTGTGTTTCAGGGACATGGTTAGCGTCGAGGCTTTCCAAATCAGGATAGACAAGTGCTATCAGCCGACTGTCCTTTTCAATGATAAGACTTTCCAGCACATAAGGCAGGTTGTTTATCTTTTCTTCAATGGATTCCGGATAGATGTTTTCACCTGCAGGACCGAGGATAACGTTCTTGCAGCGTCCTTTGATAAAGACGAAGTTATCTTTGTCGATGGTCCCGATATCACCTGTATGCAGCCAGCCATCCACCAGAGTTTCGGCTGTAGCTTCCGGATTTTTATAATATCCGGTGAATACAAGGTCGCCTCTAATGAGGATTTCGCCCGGTATCTTAAACGGGTCGGGTGATTCTATCCTGCCTTCTGCCAGAGTCATAATGCGGCCGGAAGAGGTCAGCTTGCGTTCATACCAATGGGCATAAGATATCAGGGGTGCACATTCAGTCATTCCGTATCCTACAGTTACGGGGAATTTGATTTTCAGCAGAAATGATTCCACCTCGGCATTAAGCGGGGCTCCACCCACCAGCAGGTTTTTCAGGTTACCTCCGAAGGCTTTGATCAGCTTGCTTCTGATCTTGCCGTAGATGAGCTGGTTGACGACCGGAATACCGAGCAGCTTCTTGATTCTTGGAGATTCAATCTGCGGCTGGATTTGCTTCTTGTATATCTTTTCCAGCAGCAGCGGCACTGCCACCACGACCTCCGGTTTTACTTCCCCCAGAGCTGCCAACAGCAGTTTGGGAGCGGGTATCTTGTCCATAAAGTGGATATGGTTTCCGCGTGTAAAGGGATAGAGCAGGTCTATAGTAAAACCCAAAGCATGAGCCAGAGGCAGGAAACTCAGTAAGTTGGCTCCCACCGTGTAGGGCAATGTAGTTCTCGAATAAATCAGATTGGCGAGGAAAGCGCGGTGCGGCAGGGAGACACCCTTGGAAAATCCCGTCGTTCCTGATGTATAGATAATGGCAGCCAGATCTTCGTTATCACAGACATCGTTCAGATGAAACATCTGAGGAGTCAAGTTTCTAAGCTCATCCATCTGTTCCAGAGGTTTCAATACCTCGGATGGAGTTGCATTACCGCCCGGTAACGAAGTAAATGACTCCAGCCCGATTATGCCCTTGATGTTTTTTAACAAATCAGCATCTATCGCATCGTATTTTTCCTTGGAAATAAACACCAGCCGCGAATCGGAGTGGTTGATGATGTGCTGCGTATCTTCAGGGCTGAAGTTATACAGAATGGGAACCACCGTCAATCCATAGGTTGCCCCGGAAAGCCAGACAATAGCCCAGTTGGTGCAGTTCTTACCTACTAATGCTATCTTATCGCCCTTATTCAAACCATAGAGATGAAACAGCTTATGCATCCAGACGACCCGCCTGGCTGCCTCCTGATAGGAAGTCGAAGGACCCGGATAATCCGTAAAAGCCGGCATATTCCAAAATTCCTTGAAGGACTTTTCCAGATAGGGGATGAGCTTTTCCTTTATCATATCTATCTCCTTGCGCTGCATTTATCCGCAATTTGCCATATTTTTCCATATTTAGATATTTTCCCAATCTGTCAACCCTGTTGTGTCTACCCCCGACTCTTCCCCTTTTTGGCACTATTGCTGAAGCCCTAAATCAACTTGTTGAACCGCTCATATCCTGATACCGGCGGCAGGAGACCTGCCTGAACAGCGGAACTGACTGTCCTGCAGGGAAGTCCCTGAGTTTCTATCTGACTTCGGGAGAGTGTCCTCAAATCTACTCCGGGAATTGCCTTCTGCATGGCATAGAGCATTTTCAGATAAAGGTTGCTCCAACTGATAAGACGGTTGTTACGGTTGACTGCAAGCTGGTTATACAGATTCAGATAGTCCCTGAAATCCTGTTTGTATGCCTGAGACGGTGCGATGCTGCCGAGGTTCTGCATGATTTCCTTCAGCTTTTCTGTTCTGGAGTTGGGAATGAACTCGGGCAGTTTCCGCATGATGAGGACGTCCCTCAACGGGTGATAATAAGCCACACATCCGTCAATCTTACCCGTGTAGCCTTTGAACTGATTTTTGAGATACGCTTTCATATTTATCTCCTCCTATAATACAAAGACGAATTTCCACCCTGCTACCGAATGACTTTGGGAGTTTATTTTCCCCAGGCTGACGATAAATGCTTCTTACTTATTGCAAGACAGTCGGTTGGCTATTCAATCTTTCCTCCCTCGGATGGGAGATATTTCATAATAGTTAGATGGAATCATCATCATCTTTCCGGGAAAGGCATGGGCAGAGGGTTTTCCGAGGTAAAGTCTCTGCAGACTCTCTGCTTATTCCCTGCGAAAAAAAAGCAAACTGGGCAAAATTGACGTGCAGATTATGCAGAATAATTTGTTATTGACGAAAATACAAGTAAATTAAATATAGGAAACAACGTATATGCGAGGTATCTGAATGAAAGGAAAAGTCAAGTGGTTCAACAAGAATAAAGGTTATGGTTTCATCATTACAGAGGATGAGAAAGAGTATTTTGTGCACTGGAAGTCAATCGTGACCAATTCCCCGCGCGAACTCAAAGTCCTCGAACAGGATGAGGAAGTGACCTTTGACCTGATGGAAACGGATAAAGGCGTCCAAGCCATCAATATCATCAGGATTACACAATAACAGAGAGTTTTTTGTTTTCACTGGCACAGGGTAAAGGTAACCAAGCTTTTACCCTGTTTTTGTATCAGTGAAAATTTGAATGCTGTATAGGGACTGAGTATGCCGTTCTTGCCGATGACCAGAACCGAGATGAAGCAGTTGGGCTGGAAACAGTGCGACTTTATTATTGTCACAGGTGACGCCTATGTGGACCATCCCAGCTTCGGAGCAGCCATCATAGGCAGGATATTGGAAAAAGCAGGCTTCAAGGTGGGGGTAATTGCTCAGCCGGATTGGAAAACTGATTCCGATTGGCTGGAATTAGGAGCACCCAGACTGGGTTTTGGCATAACCGCCGGTAACCTGGACAGCATGGTCAATCACTATACAGCCCAGAAAAAAATCCGCCATAACGATGCCTATTCTCCTGATGACAAAGCCGGCTTGCGTCCGGACAGAGCAACCATCATCTACTGCAACAAGGTCAGACAGCTCTTTAAGCACACACCAATCATCATCGGTGGAGTGGAAGCTTCCATGCGGCGCATCTCTCACTATGACTTCTGGCAGGATAAAGTGCGCAACCCCATTCTGGCAGATGCCAAAGCGGATATTTTGGTCTATGGCATGGGTGAAAGTGCGATCAGGGAAATTGCTGCCAGGCTCAATCAGGAAGAAGATGTAAGCTCTATCAAAGACGTGAAGGGAACTGTGGTGTTTGATTCACCGTCAGAAAGCGACATCNTGCTGCCTGATGCCGAAACATGTTCTGATCCAGCTACTTTTTATCAGATGACCAGGCTCTTTCATCTTAACTTTCAGGAAAAGATTATTCATCAGAAAGTTGCCGGCAGATTCATACGGCACAATCCTCCGTCAGATCCNCTTACAGCGCAAGAATTGGATGAAGTCTATGCTCTTCCCTATATGCGTCTGCCACATCCCAAATATGGTAAAGTAACCATACCTGCCTGGGTACAGATTAAGGATTCGATTACTGCACATCGCGGATGCATGGGAGGCTGTAATTTCTGCACCATAGGCTACCATCAGAGCAAGGCAATTCAAAGCCGCTCGGAAAAGTCAATCCTGGCAGAACTTGAGACATTGACAGAGCAGAAAAGCTTTAAGGGCACTGTGTCAGATATCGGAGGTCCAAGTGCCAATATGTATGGAATGCGTTGTCGGCTGGGATTCCCCAAAAGTTGCAAACGCAATTCCTGCCTTTATCCAGAAATCTGCTCACAGCTTGATGTTTCACATAAACAGATCACAGCTCTGCTTAAAAAAGCTCTGCAGGTGGAGGGCATAAATCACGTATTCATCTCTTCCGGCATCAGGTTTGACCTTGCTTTGAAAGATGTGGACTATATCAGACAAATTGCTCTGCAGCATACCGGTGGTTTACTCAAGGTTGCACCGGAACATACAGAATCAGCAGTTCTGAAAGCTATGGGAAAACCTGAAATCAAGCTATACCTTGATTTCTGTGAGCTTTTCTATTCACTTTCACAGCAAGCAGGTAAAAAAAGCGGAGTCGTCCCATATATCATTGCAGGTCATCCAGGTTCAACCCTCACAGATGCCGTTAATCTAAGCCTATGGCTCAAAAAACGCAATATCAAACTGGAACAGGTGCAGGAATTTACCCCCACACCAATGACCATCAGCACCTGCCAATACTACACGGGATTAGACTTTGAAACAGGCAAACCAATACATGTTCCCAAGGGACGTGAAGTGCGGCTGCAAAAAGCTTTAGTCCTGTGGCATCAGCCTGAGAACAGAATGCTGCTAAAAGAAGCCTTGGAAAAAGTGCAACGTCCTAATCTGTTACACAAATTTTACAATTGACAATAAAGCCAACCATCTATATTATTGAACAGAAAAAATTTAAGTAAAATCGAGGTGGTTATGTCCGTTCCCCTCACTTTAGCGCAACGTTTTGCCAGGCATGTAGTTAACGCTAAGCTGATTCTTCCCGGAATGAAGCTGGTTGTTGCTATATCAGGTGGTGTCGATTCCATAGCCTTGCTGCATCTGCTGCAACAATTGAAATCTGACCTGCACCTTACCCTGATTGCAGTGCACATAAATCATCACCTGCGTGGAGAGGAATCTGACCTGGATGAAAGATTTGTCCGCAGGCTCTGTGACCGTCTGAATATCAATTGCGTGGTAAAGCATGTCAGATTCGATACGGACAAGGATTTGGAAAACCAGGCACGAATGGCTCGCAGAGAGATCTTGTACAATATATTGAAATCATATAAATTTGATCGCATAGCTTTGGCACATCAGAAAAATGATCAGGCTGAAACTGTCATCATGAACCTCGTGCGTGGCAGTGGTATAACCGGTATGGGTGGTATGAAACCTGACGGCGATAACATCATCAGACCATTGCTGGCTTTTTCCAGACCTGAGATAGAACAGTGGTTAGTAGATAATAATATAGAATGGCGTGAGGATATGAGCAATACCGATGCCAGATTCACCCGTAATAAAATCAGAAACGAGCTCATCCCCTGGATGCAGTCAAATCTGAACCATGCTGTGACTGATAGACTTTTACTGCAAAGCCATATCTTCCGCCAAGCAGATGACTATTTCCGCAAACATACTGCCAGACTGATAAAGAAAGTGATTACCGACGAAACTCCAGATTATCTCAGGATGGATTTACCGCTCCTAAAGCAGTTATCGGAAATCGAGCAATATTATGTCCTGCGCGCTTGCTATGGCATTTTGGGCAAGACAGAACACGAGTTTTTCCGTTACAGTTTTACAGAGATCCGCCAAATACTTGATTCAGAAGGCAGTAAACAGACCAAGCTGGCTCATGATATCCATGTTATCAAACAATATGATGAACTAGTTATGACTACCCTTGATCCTACAAAAGAACATACTGATCTCAAAGAGCTGACCATTGATGAGGAAAGGACGCATTTTGTCTTTTTTAACTGGCGTTTTACGCTTAAATATTTAAAAAACCTGCCCAAAACCCGTGGCGATGTAAATGCTAAGCAACAGATCCTGATTGATCTGAATAAAGTGAACCTACCACTGAAATTGCGAACCAGAGAACCAGGCGATAGATTTATCCCTACCGGAATGAAAGACGAGAAGAAACTGAAAGAGTTTTTCATTGACGAAAAAGTCCCTCGTTTTGATAGGGACAAAGTGCCCATCCTGGCTGACACTGAGAAGATAATCTGGATAGTGGGCTACAGAGCTGACGCCAGAGCAATTTGTGACAGTCCAACCAACAGGATTCTGCACATTAGCATCGAACCTGTCACTACTGGAAGAAAAAGAGCAGCCAACAGGGCTTTTAGTCAGACCGGAGGAAAGTATGATATCTATGAACTCTGATATATCTGAGTATCTGTTTAGCGAAACGCAAATTCAAGAGCGTATCAAACAACTGGCAGAGAAGATCACTAATGATTACCGGAGTAAAAATCCTGTAATCATCAGCATCCTAAAGGGTGGATTTGTCTTTATGGCAGACCTGGTACGGCAAATTGACCTGCCTGTGGAACTTGATTTCATGGCGATATCCAGTTATGGAAGCGGGACTGCCAGCTCAGGCGTAGTGAAAATAAAGAAAGATATCGATATTGACATTAGCGGTAGGGATGTGATTATTGTGGAAGACATAGTAGATTCAGGTCTTTCCCTCCAATACATCCGTGATTATATCGGCAAGCACAATCCTTCTTCCATCCGGATCTGTGTCCTGCTTGACAAACCCGCTGCACATAAACTGGACGTAACATTTGAATACGTCGGCTTCAATATAGGCAATGAGTTTGTAGTCGGATATGGTTTGGATTACAATGAAAGATACCGTAATCTGCCTTATATCGGCATCCTCAAAAAGGAGATTTATTCATGAATAATAAAACGTCGCCACCCGATTCCGGCGATAAGAACAAAAAGCCCCTGATGCCTGTTTTCAAGTCCAGGAAACCTCATCAGTCAATCACTTTCTGGATTATGCTGATTTTACTCACAGCGCTGCTCTATCAGGTCTGGTCAGGTAATTCCAAAAAAGTGGTGGATGTCTCATACGATACTTTTATAGCTACAGTGGAAGCAGGTAATGTAAAGAACGTAACCTTTATGGAGCGTGATATCTTTTTTGATGCTCAGGATAAGAAATGCCACACTCTGATGCCTTTTGAAGATCCCAAACTGGTGGAATATCTGGTAAGTAAGGGCGTCTCGGTCAAGACACAAAAACCTTCTGCCTGGCGCAGTGTAATTGTATATCTCTTCCCCACACTATTGATTATAGCCTTTTGGCTGTTTTTTTTCAGAGGTATGAACCGCGGTCAAAACCAGGCTTTCAGCTTTGGCAAGAGCCGTGCCCGACTTTATGAAGGGAGCAAATACAAGGTCACATTCAAGGATGTTGCAGGAGTTGATGAAGCAAAAGAAGAGCTGCAGGAAATCGTTGAGTTTTTGAAAGACCCCAAGAAATTTCAACGTCTGGGAGGCAGGATCCCGCGAGGAGTTTTGCTTGTGGGCAGACCAGGCACCGGTAAAACTCTATTAGCCAAAGCAGTTTCCGGAGAAGCGGGAGTTCCTTTCTTCTCAATCAGTGGCAGCGATTTTGTGGAAATGTTTGTGGGTGTCGGTGCAGCAAGGGTTAGGGATTTATTTGACCAGGCTAAGAAGAATGCCCCCTGCATTACTTTCATTGATGAGATTGATGCTGTCGGCAGGCATCGTGGAGCAGGTCTGGGCGGCGGTCATGACGAACGTGAGCAAACCTTGAACCAGCTTTTGGTCGAGATGGACGGTTTTGAGCCCAACGACAGTGTCATTATCATTGCAGCAACCAACCGTCCTGATATTCTTGATCCAGCCCTTCTCAGACCCGGCAGGTTTGACCGGCAGGTGGTTGTTGATCTTCCCGATATCAAAGGCAGGGCGGAAATCCTGCGAGTGCACAGCCAAAAAGTCCCTCTCAGCAAAGACGTCAATCTGGAACTGATTGCAAGAGGAACTCCCGGCTTTAGTGGCGCTGATTTGGCTAACATTGTCAATGAAGCGGCTCTCATAGCAGCCGGTAAAAACAAGAAACAGCTTGAGATGGACGATTTTGAAGCTGCCAAAGATAAGCTTATCCTCGGCAAGGAAAAGAAAAGCCGGGTCATCCCGGAAGATGAAAAACGCATTACAGCATATCACGAGATTGGTCATGTTTTGACTTCCATTCTGCAGGACAAAACTGAGCCGGTGCACAAAGTTTCCATTATCCCAAGGGGATTTACTGGCGGTGCCACCCATTATTTACTCAGTGATAAAAGCAATTACTCCAAAGCCTATCTGGAGCAGATACTGGTTAGCATGATGGGCGGCAGAGCGGCAGAGGAACTCGTCTTTAACGATTTAACCACCGGAGCCGGAAACGATATTGAACGCTGCACTGATATTGCCAAGAAGATGATTTGCGCCTGGGGAATGAGCGAAAAGATAGGTCCGATGACCATCGGCAAAGACCAGGGCGAAGTCTATCTGGGTAAGGAAATCCTTTCCCGTGATGTTTACAGTGATGATACCGCCAAGCTGGTTGATTCGGAAATCCGCAGCCTGATTCACTCATCTCATGACAGAGCTTTGCAGATACTCTCCACGCATCGCCATCTGATGGACGCATTGGCTGATAAGCTGCTGGAAGTGGAAACTCTGGGCACAGAAGAAATCTTCGCCACTATCCTGGCAAATATCTCTGAGGATGCCAAACCTATGGTGGAAAAGAAATTCCAGCAAGCAATGGAGATGCGCTTTGAATATGCTCCCAAACATGATGAGGTCAAGCCGGCTGATAATTTAGCAAGCGCTGCTCCTTCTGAAGAAACAGGGGTTGAGGTTGATGATACCACACCTCCAAGTGATTCAAAGGATTCTGACCAGGTTTCATGAAAATGAAACTCTCCTATTACCCGTTAGTTTTCGGTGCGGCTAGCTCACCTTTATAACTTAGCGTAATACTATATGAGTTTACATAATCGACGGACAGGGTTTGGTCGGGGTTTGCAGAGACTTTGCCTCTGGAAACCCTGAGGAAAGTTTTCACCAGAAAAGACAAACCTGACCGGTCAGACAAAATATACTAAAAGATGAAAACACAGGAAAATAAAATGGAACCAATGCACGCTACAACAATCATTGGGATGCTGAGAGACGGGCATCTATGCCTGGGTGGTGACGGACAGGTCACACTGGGCAACACAATTGTAAAAGCGACTGCTCTCAAAATCCGCAAACTTTATGATGACAAGGTTATCGCAGGCTTTGCCGGTGCTACAGCAGATGCTTTTTCGCTGTTTGAGAAATTCGAATCCAAACTGAAAGAACATAAAGGCAATCTAAAAAAAGCAGCAGTGGAACTTGCCAAAGACTGGCGTTCGGACCGCATACTCCGGCGCCTGGAAGCCATGATTATTACGGGGGACAGGACGGGGATTCTCCTCATCAGCGGTCAGGGTGATGTTCTGGAACCGGATGATGGCATCGTCGCCATAGGCTCCGGCTCAAATTACGCACTTGCTGCTGCCCGTGCTCTTGCCAAGCATTCAACTTTAACCAATCGTGAGATTATCCGGGAAGCCCTGCTGACGGCTGCCGAAATCTGCATTTATACAAACACAAATATCGTCATTGAGGAACTCTGATGCAGCAGGGCGGAGAACTTACACCCCAAAGAATCGTAGCTGAACTGGACAAATATGTGATTGGACAGGATGATGCCAAACGCGCTGTTGCCATAGCTTTACGCAACCGTTGGCGTCGTCAGCAAATCCAAGGTGACCTGCAACAGGAAATAATCCCCAATAATATTATCCTGATCGGACCCACCGGTGTCGGCAAAACCGAAATTGCACGCAGACTTTCAAAGCTCGCCAATGCTCCCTTCATCAAAGTGGAAGCATCCAAATTCACCGAAGTAGGCTATGTCGGCAGAGACGTGGAATCTATGGTCAGAGAATTGATGAATGTGGCTGTCAGCCAGGTCAAAGCGAAAATGCTGGAAGAAGTCGCTCAACAGGCAGAATCCGGTGCAGTCGAACGCTTGCTTGATTTGATGCTGCCTTCCAAACCGGAGAAGAATCAAATTCAGGATATCGAAGGCGAACTAACTCAGCAGCAACGTTACCAACGCACCCGCGATAAAATGAGACAAATGCTTTACGAAGGAAAGCTCGATGA
>DAHVPA010000210.1:0-1401 GCA_027318525.1 Candidatus Cloacimonadota bacterium
TCAGCAATCCGCAAAAAAGCTCCACCCAGCAGGAATCCGATTACGGCGGGAAAGACATTGCCGGCTGACATCTCAATCGCGGGGCTGAGCAAGCTCCAGAAGCTGGCTGCAATCATTACACCCGCCGCGAAACCGAGCATAAAATCCAGCATTTTGATCTTGACTGAATGGAAAAAGAAGACCATGGCAGAGCCAGCAGCTGTCATAAACCATGTGAAGAGAGTGGCAAGCAAAGCTTGCAAAACCGGGTGTTCAGCAATATATGAATTCACGCTCTCAGTCCTGCTCCACAGTTTCCAGAACCCTCAGCACATCTTCAAAGCGGACCGGTTTACTGATATAATCATCCATTCCGGCTTCCAGGCACTTTGCTTTATCCCCCTGCATGGCATGAGCAGTCATAGCAACGATTTTAGGCTGTTTGATAACCTGAGCGGATAAGCGGGCAGTGCGGGTGGCTTCGAAGCCATCCATTTCCGGCATGGCTACATCCATAAAGACGAAATCGTGTTTGTTGGTTTTAATAATATTCAATGCTTCCAAACCATTATTGGCTACTTCCGGATTATAACCGAGCTTATGCAGGATATTAAGCATCAGTTTCTGGTTCACGAGATTATCATCCACCAGCAAAATGCGATGCGGGTGTGCCACAGCAAAGGAAGTCTTAAGGGCAGTAGCATCGCTTTCCTTGGTTTTTTCGGGGATGCGGTTAAAGACCTGATTCAGGGTCATGGCAAGTGCGCTCAGCTTGACCGGCTTGGTCAGGAAATAGTTCAGTGTGTTGTAATATTCTGTGTTATCCAGGTTTTTAAGTCCGATGGTCCGCAGGAAAATCAAGGGTAAATCCTTGTATTGCTTATAATTGCGCAGATTGGAAATGTGTTTGTTTATATCATCCGTAATGTCAATAATATCTGTAATGCCTGTATTAAAGCTCGGGTATTCAGTCATGTGGGCAGCGAAGTGCAGAGGATCACCGATAACCTGGGTCCGGATTTGGAGCGAGTTCAGGAACGAACAGATGGCATTGCGCAGAAGTTCGCCGGCAATGCAGATGAAGACAAGATTATCAGTAGGAATGTTGGTAACAATTTCCGGTGCCAGGATGATGGGATTTGATTTGATATACTCGGTCTTTACAGTAAAGAAAACGGTAGTGCCGATTTCGGGTTCACTGTTGAGCCAGATCTCACCTTGCATCAGACGGACCAGCCTTTGTGATATTGCCAGTCCTAAACCGGTTCCTCCATACTTGCGGGAAGTGCTCGAATCAGCCTGGGAGAATGGCTTAAATAGATTTTGCTGTTCTTCCTGACTCATTCCAATACCCGTATCCTGGATGCTGAATTGCAAGGTGACGTTGTTGCCCTCCAGTTCAAGCTGTTGGACTGTGATTTT
>DAHVPA010000210.1:1410-3384 GCA_027318525.1 Candidatus Cloacimonadota bacterium
TCCAATACCCGTATCCTGGATGCTGAATTGCAAGGTGACGTTGTTGCCCTCCAGTTCAAGCTGTTGGACTGTGATTTTAATAAAACCAGTCTTGGTGAACTTGATGGCATTTCCCGTAAGATTTAGAATTATCTGTCTAAGTCGTAAGCTGTCACCCAGAATCTCCCATTTGATATCGGGAGATATTTCGTAGAGCAGGTCAAGATGTTTTTCAGCAGCACGCACAGCCAGCAGGTCAAGAGCATCTTCCACACAAGCCGGTAAATCATACGGCTGGATTTCAAGCTCAATTTTATCACTTTCAATCTTGGAGAAATCCAAAATGTCACTAATCAGGTCCAGCAGAGATTCACTGTTGTTGCGAATGGTTTTGGAATAATCCAGTTGCTCTGTATTAAGTTCTGTCTGCAGCAAGAGATTTGCCATGCCGATAACTCCATTAAGCGGAGTGCGAATCTCATGGCTCATGGTGGCAAGGAAATTTGACTTAGCGCGGTTGGCTTGATCAGCACTTTCCCGTGCTTCCTGCAATGTAATCAAGGTTCGGTGCCGTGTTATAACTCCGCTCATCGCAGCCGCTAAAGGCTGTAATGTCACTTCATCACTTTTGTTCCAATCACGTTCATGCTGTTGGTCGATAAACGCCAAAGCGCCCCATAACTCATTTTCTACAAATACCGGCAATAACATTACTGAAGTGATGCCAAAGCGTTGCAGATTCTGCTTGTCTTCAAGTGAAAAAGCTTGTCCCCCGGTTGAAACCGGCTTGCCACTTTTTAGCTTTTCAACCCAGGATTGAACTAACGGTTCCTCTGTATGATTTATAAAGTTTGCAGCATCAGGGACGGCAAGCTCTTCCTGTTTCCACTCCAGTGAGATGACGAATTTCCCGTTTTCCTCCAAGCTGTATAAGATTACTCTGTCGGTTTCCAATGACCTTCCCACCACAGGTAAGGCTCCACTGATGGCTTTGTCGTATTCCTGCTCAGTAAGAAGGATATTCTCGGCTACCGAGATGCCGTATAAAATCACGGTCTGCATAGTCAGACGGTCATTCAGAGCGGCAACATAAGATATATCCGTCATCACTGCCAGTCGACAGGCTTGACCTGCAAAATCAACCTTCTCAGCCATGAAAGATACACGCAGATTATTTCCTTTATGTGTTTTCAGATTAAGAGCAGTCTGCTCAGCCTGTCCAGGTGTCTTTAGCTGCTGCCGATACAGTTCCCGTTCACCTTCTTCAGCCAAGAGTCCCAGTTCCCAGGTAGTTTTGCCCACTACCTCTTCTTTCCTGTAACCCAAAGTCTGTAAAAAGGTGCGGTTTACATCCAGAAGCCTGTCTTCCTCTTCCGATGCGATAAACATCATTGCTGGAGACGAATCAAAGACTTTCATAAATTTAAGCTGATTGCGCTGGCAAAGCTCCTCTTCAGCCACTCGCCGCGTAATATCATGCGATACAGCTATATATACTGCCTGATTATTCCAGAGCGAGCTCTTTAGCGCAGTCTCTGTAATCATAGGCTTATCTCCTGGGCGGCAAAAATTGAGCCTTATTGGTGCTCCATCCAGATGTTTTATAAGCTCTGCAGTCAGTGTTTCGGCATCTTCTGGGATAAATTCTTGCAGCTGTCTTTTCTGCAAAGCGCTGGAAGGATATCGTAATGCCTCCTCTGCTGCTGCATTTACCAGCACAATCCTTAGTTCACTGTCCAATACCCAAATCAGTTCGTCTAAATGATTGATCAGGCGTGTCCAATTCTTCTGGCTGGCACGAATAAACTGGTCTGTCCGCGCCAAAGTATCAATATCCTGTCTGAGCCAGGCAATCCTTTGTGCATAACGATGTGCAATCAGGGTTGTAATCAGAGCAAAGCCCAGATAAACAGCAGAACGGGTAAAATCCGGTGGAGGAAGCTGGTTGTTCTTAATGGCAACACCTGCAAGTTCAAATATAAAGTAACTATAACT
>DAHVPA010000211.1 GCA_027318525.1 Candidatus Cloacimonadota bacterium
AGTTATGATGATTTCTTTCTGGACATCACCGTGCAGAGCAATATTGAGTTCCATTCCATCCCAGGCATTGTTCCAGGGAACGCTGTAGGTGTAGGTATTGGTAATGGGGTCATGTATTGCCATGTAGGGGAAGAGTCCGAAAGAAGGTGAACCCACGTAACCGGTCAGTTGGACATTCAGATGGCTGCCGGAAAGCATCCAGCCGTTCATCATATCGACCTGAACCTTCAGGTAATCCCCTTCCTTCCAGATCTGTGCTTCACCGGCTTTATTGGTTTGTCCGGCATAGAAATAATAGGTCTGGGGTACAAGGGTGGGATAGGTCTTGACATATGAGAACCAGGCGTGATATCTTTTGGCATCCATCTTCCAGCGATAGGTGAAATCGTTGGGAACATCATACATCCTTAGCATAGCTGTTTCATATTGATATGTGGGAGGAGGTGGAGGAGGCGGAGTATTTTCCGTAATCACGTATTCCGCATAATACCACCAGCGGGGTCCGGGACCGGGTATGTCGCCACCAAAGGCAGTTTCCTGTCCGCCGCCGCCATAATTGGGATCACTGTTCAGCACTGAGGCATGAGCAGCCACTACAATTGTGTCTCCCACACCAAATGTATAATTAGCCAAGGGAATTGTATAGGTATATGTTACAACCGGTGGGTTGTGGGTGGTTATATAATCGAATTGTCCGGGAATCGGAGTGGGGTAACCGGGGATGTCAAACACGCTGCTTTCTATATCAACGTGAGACTGCTCCATTGTCCAGGTACCTGTTAAATCAAACTTGACGTAGATATTTACGTCGTCATTCCAGAGAGACATCGTGCCGGCATTGTAGTTCTGACCTGCAATGATAGGATATGTATCTGGAGTCGCTTCGGCAGCTTTGGTGTTAAAGACTGTGTTGTCGGGACCGAGTATATCCTTGGTTCCGCAGCCTACAAGCACAAAAGCCATGGCAAATAGGACTAATGTCAATTTAATTAGTGTCTTCATTGTTTCCCCCAGTATTTTTTGGTTGCTTTTAGTATAACCGGTTATCCTTCTTTGGCAAACAATAAGTTTCAAAATCCTGCCTAAATGGGTGAAACTTTAGCGGTTCCATCTGGTCTCTTACACTCCCAATATGTTTAATTTTCAATGAAATAACAGTAATTCCCCGGTTATTGAAGTATCCTTGGTAGAATTCGGATACACCTCCCCCTCCCTTTTAATTCGCAAACCCAAACCCAAGAGAAGTGTTGACAGATTGCATATCTTTTATATAGCATCAAATCAGTCGTTGCTATGGAATAAATCATCCGGTTGTCTTATTGAATAGAAGTTTTACCGGGAGTTTACAGAGACTTTACCTCTCATGACTCTCTGCAGACTCTCCGGAACAAGAGAGATTATGACTGCCGGAAATAACTCTGCAGGCGGGTGGAAATGATTTCTCAGAAGTTATGGGATGCTCTGGCGCTGCTGCTGCTGTTTCTGTTATCGCTGACAATGCTGTTCGGACTAGTCCAGTTTATCAGCGAAGGCAGACTGTTTGAAGGGTTTTCGCAAGTCACGCTGCAAATCATTAACATTGTATATTATGTCTCTATCCTGCTAATGATAATCATTCTTGTAATGGAAAACGGTTCCCCGGTCAGAACCCTGGCTTGGATTCTGTTTCTGGTTTATGTCCCCATTATTGGTTTCATCTTCTATCTCTTCTTCGGACGCAACTGGCGTAAAAGCAGGATTTTTTCCCGTAAAAATACAGCGGATATCATTCACCTGCAGGAACTTTACCTCAAAGATAACCTTTCCCGCAGCAGTAGTTATCAGGCGTCCAGCCCTCTTGCCAACAAGCTGATCAGTCTGCTGGTGAACAACAACAAAGCAATTTTATCCACCAGTAATAGCGTGCAGATAATACCCGATACCCGCGAGGCATATAATCTTATCCTGCAAAGCATTGCCTCTGCGCAAGAGCATGTGCATGTCGAATACTTCGCTATCGCCAATGACAGAGTGGGCAAAGAATTCACCGACCTGCTGAAACATAAGGCAGCTGAAGGTGTGAAGATTCGGCTTATATTTGACGCCGTAGGCTGCTGGAAGCTATCGCCCCGATTCAAACATAAACTGGGTAAATCCGGAATTGAGCTCTATCCTTTCCTGCCTTCACCCTTCCCCACTATCAGCAGCAGACTAAATTACCGCAACCACCGCAAACTGGTCATCATCGATAACGAAATCGCCTTTTTGGGCGGGTTGAATATCGGAAACAAATACCTGGGTTTGGATAAATACTTCGGTTACTGGCGAGACAGCGTTCTGATGATGAAAGGCTGCAGCGTCACGTCTCTGCAGGCTATTTATCTGACGGACTGGTTCTTTGTATCGGGACAGAATATTCTCAGCGATTACCTCACTGCCTGCCGGGAAGAACAATTCAACCGGGTAAACGAAACCGCAACAGTCCTCCCCGTGCAAATCGTCAGCAGCGGACCTGATTCTGACTGGGAAAGCATCATGCAGGTCTATTTTGCGGGAATAGCCAATGCCACCAGATGCGTCCACATCAGCAGTCCTTACCTCGTCCTCAACGAAAGTCTGCTGATGGCGCTCAAGACCGCTTCACTCAGCGGAGTCGAAATCAAAATCATCCTTCCCGCCAAAGCAGACCACAACATAGTCTTTTGGGGTTCGCGCTCTTATTACACCGAACTGCTGCAGGCAGGAGTGCAGATTTATGAATATCAGAAAGGTTTTATCCATGCCAAAGTGCTGATTGTGGATGAGGAAATCGTCTCCATCGGCACTGCCAATATGGACATGCGAAGTTTTAACCAGAACTTTGAGCTCAACGCCATGCTCTATGACATGAATCTGGCTGCAGAAGCAGAAAAGCAGTTCGGGCAGGATTTGGAAGTAAGCAGACAGATTACCTTGGAAGAATTCAGTCACAGATCCATCTGGCAACGCAGTAAAGAATCGCTCTGCCGGCTATTCTCACCTCTCTTATAAAATGCCTATGCAAATAAAAAATCCCGGCTAACAACCGGGATTTTTATTATGTTAGCGATAAGCAGCTTATTTGATTACAGCCAGGACTTGCCCTTTACTGACACTGTCTGAAGCATTGAGTGGAGTGGCTGCCACTACACCCTTGATAGGACTGGGGATGTTGTTATACATCTTCATGGCTTCCAGAACGAGGATGGTTTCGCCCACTTCCACACTGTCACCTACTTTCTTTTCATACTTGACCAGCATACCGGGCATGGGAGCCAGGATGGGTGTTCCGCCTTCCACTGCAGGTGCAGGACTTGCGGCAGCCACAGTTTC
>DAHVPA010000212.1 GCA_027318525.1 Candidatus Cloacimonadota bacterium
ACAGCTTCGCCGCATGACTTGCAGAACACATTTTTTCAAGTCATTATACAGCTATGTTTTAGTATATTATCGGGTTATCTTTTTCGAGCTACGGCTATGGACGCAACGCTTCCCACCGGTTTTTTTAAAGCTAAAAAATGCAGTTTTGCAGTTATGGTGACAGAATGACCGGAGCTGATACACCTGCCCCTGTTTCGTTTTTCTATTGAACAATTCATTCTGACAACCTCATAACTCTAAGTCTGGATGGTAGTTAAAAATAACAGACTTTTATTTCATCATATAAGAGGAATGGTTTTGTGTCAATTCTTTTTTATTCATAAAGCGGTTCTGCAACTAAGCGCAGCGGATATCAAAAACATTGCGTTTAGTTATCTGTCATACACACAAACAGCGTCAACCCTCTTTACCAAAGAGCTGACGCTGCTTATTCCGGGTCTGACAGGCTGAGCATCTACAACTGATTATCCAACTGCTGAAACTCCGCAACTTTTTCGAGTAAGCCGGCTTGGACAGCTTGAGCTACACTTATACAGGGATATTCCTGAGCATAAATTTCCGCTTTCGTTAGCGATACTAAATCCAGGTCTGGCAGGCGGCGTTTGAGCTGCAGCATCATCCGGAAAAACACATTTGTCCAGGAAAACAAAGCCCGGTTGCGCCGCCGGTTTTTACGGTTATATAAATCTACATAGCGGCGGCAGTCTGTTATGTAGCCTGCACTGATGCCGAGGCTCTTAACCAGCCGGCTGACCGCTGTAAAATCAGCATTAGCTGGAGTGACAGCAGGTTTCACCCATTTGCGGGCAATCAGCTTGTTGAGCATGGGATTGAAATAAATGACCAGATCATCCATCTTGCCGGCGTAACCCGGCAAAGCGAGCTTTACGGTTGCCTTCATAGTATCCTCCTTATTTTGCGGGAAATTCTGCGTTCCCTATTACCACATTATCGCAGCCGAAATTGCTGTCAAGTGATAATATTAGTAGTAATCACAAAATGATGATGGGACTTAGTATTAAACTCTGCTTGTCTGGCTTACTGTCAGCCTGACCTCTTCCCCTTTTCCACCCGGCTCCCAGCTTGCTTACCCGTCCCGCAGCCTCCGCCAGCCTCCCGGACTTTTCCCGAGAGACAGCGGGGAAAGAGCGGGACAACCAAACATGCAAGAATCCACCATCCCCGGAGTATTGATTTGATAAATAAATATGGGGACTAAACCCAGGTGACGGGGAACAATAATCTTTCCCTTGACAGGGCAACGTTTTATTGCTAATCTGGATTTATCAAACAGGAGTGAAAGAACTGCGTCATGATATCGATCCTAATTGACTATAAATTAGACAAATACAGCAGAGAAATCAAATTTGCCTTTGATTTCATCTTTGAGACTCTGGGCTTCAGCCACAGATTCATCACGGATAATTCGCATCTGCGCCAGCATGATATTTTGCTGCTTTATGGATTGATTGAACCCACCATCGAAGAACTGAAACAGCTTACGCGGCAGTATATCACTCTTTTTATCCCGGCAGAACCCAGATTGTATGAGCCGAAAGCGATTTTGCCTGACCAGTTGCGCAGGCTGCTCCGAGAAATCAAGATATTCACGCCGACGCCCGTCGTTTCAGAGAAGAAGTTTGATTACCCCGCCGAAAACTATACGGAACTGGATATTTATGGTTGCAAGATAAATTTCGACCTGCCGGGCAACATCTTTTATCATCTGGCAAATCTGGAGGAAGCTGCAGATCCCACCCGCGACCATGACGGCTGCTTTCCTGAGACTGCCAGCGCTTTTTACCAGTGGAGGGATATCCCCTTTATTGATAACTTTCTCTGGCTGCTCGATAACCTGCTCAAAGAACAAGCCCGAGCCAAAGACCAATACCTCGTCCAAAAGCACTACTGGCCCAAAGCTCAGGACATGGCTGTCGCACTTACCCACAGTGTGGATGAGCTTCAGAAGTGGGATTTCAACAGTCTGTTCTTTTCTGTTCTGGATGACCTCAGCCTGCTGCTCACCTTCCGTTGGAAAACGCTGTTCCGCAATATCTGGAGCAAGCTGAAGTATATATTCACGAACTATGAAATGTATTGGAACTTTCAGGAATATCAGAGCCTGGAAAAAGAGCTGCACCTGCGCTCCACCTGGTTTATTGCAGCAGAACGCACCCGTGAAATTGACTACAGTCTGGACGATCTTGACCTGCAGGATGAGATCAAGCTGATCCTCCGTCAGGGCAACGAAATAGGTCTGCTCACCACGGATGATAATCTGAACAGAGATGCCTGGGCAGCAAGGCGTCAGATTATGCTGCGCCAGTTGCAGAAGGATGTGCTCGGTATCCGCCAGCGGGATTTCTGTCTCAATGAAAAGACACGTGACCTGCATGAAAAAATGGAAGTCTCCTATGATTCGGGACCTGCTTTCAAAGAAACCGCAGGTTTCCGTCACGGCTTGATTTTTCCATATTTTCCCTGGCAGGTTTATCTGAAAAGCAACCACCCCGAAATGCCTGTATGTTTCCGCGACAGCTGTCTGAAAACGGGAAAATACAGCCAGATCGGCTTGGAAGATGCCAAACAGCTTTTCAAGAAGGTCTTTCAGGCAGTGCGCCGGCGCAAAGGCTTGCTCAGCCTTGATTTTACTCTCGCCAATTATGCCGACATCTCATACTGCAGCAAGCTCTATGCCTATCTGCTCGCCCTTATCAAAGCCGAAAAGGCGTATGTCGCCACTTTGACTGAACTTTCCGACTGGTGGAACCTCCGCAACCTGGTCACCATCGAAGAAAGCGAATTCGACTTCAGCCTCAGCTTCCCTGTCGGAGTGGAAAGCTTTGCCATCCAGTACTTTGGCAAGATGGCCATTCTGCAGGTCGAAGGTGCTGACGCTAAAATCGAAGGCAAGACCATCAGCTTTTCCAACCTCAAGCCGGATACCGTGGCGGTGGTCAGACTCGGCAGAAACGAATCTGAAAGCAGCCTGAGGCAAAATGTCATCGCTTAAGACCATCTGCATAATCACGAATAGCCACAGCACAAACGATGTGCGGCTTTATCATAAACTAGCCAAAAGCCTTGCCAAACTGGCGGCTGTCTATGTGCTCGGAGCACGTGGAGTGGGTTCCATGATGGAAAACTACATTGATGATTCCGACAGCCAGGAACCAGGTTCAGTTGTCGTCAAGCCAACGCGGATAATCGTCTCTGGGCTTACTCCCAACCTGCGGCTCTTCGGGCTCTACAAGCAAGCGCTCAA
>DAHVPA010000213.1 GCA_027318525.1 Candidatus Cloacimonadota bacterium
GATCTTATGTTCTGTGAAGTGCGCCAGCCCTTGCTGGTCGTCATCTTCCTGCACAGAACCGATGTTGATGGCAAGGCGCAGTTCCGCCCGTTTTTCCGGTTTACGGTTTACTTTGATATAATAGGTCAGCCCATTGGGCAGTTTGCCGATTATCAGTTCAGGGTCCACCGGCAGGGGAGCCGTCATGTCTGTTGCGATCTGAGCAGAAAGAGCTGCGGTCAGCAACAGCAGGAGCAGAATTAACAAGTTAGTTCGCATCAATGCATCCTTTATCTGTGATATTTATTTGTTAATTTATAAATCTGTTGTTTCATGAGCCGAATTCTTCCTGACCACATCCATCATTTTGCTGGCGTCGGCAAAGACCTGCCAGAGTTCGACCTTGCCGTCCTTGATGATTACTTTGAAGGCAGCAGGCACAATCCAGGAAGCGCTTTGCACTTCATCCCGCAGGTTTTTCCAGGTTCCGCCGGCAAAGCCTGTGATCACCACGACATCCTGCTTTTCCAGCACATCGTTGATTTCGATATGATAATCCGGAAACCAGTCGAAATATTCCTGCCAAGCCTTGCGCATAGCCTCTTTGCCGATTACCTTGTTATCCTGTGAATCGACAAAGGCATGGTCTTCGCTCATCAGGCTGCAGAGCTTTTCCAGGTCTGCGTCGTTGATGGCACGGATAAAATCCAGAGCTATCCTCGCATTCATGCTAACCTCCCGGTCTTTTATGTCTTATTCTGCATGGAATCAATATCTTTATGCATGTTACGAACCAATCCCCTTCCTTAAATGCCCGGAGGGATTATCGTGGGGAAAGCCCTCGATGACCCCTCGATGACCCCTCGCAGCAAAAGAGGTCAATACATCATCAAAGTCTCTTTTTTGCCATAAAGTGTCAAGAACTGCTTTTGCACCATGGCGTGTTCGGGTAAGGAAAAGGCAAAGTCCTTGCCAATGAGGTCAAAGGCGTCATTGCGCGCCAGCTTGAGCAGATGCTGGTCACGGATGAGATTGGCAAAACGGAAACGCGGCAAACCGCTCTGCTCCGTTCCGAAAAACTCACCCGGTCCGCGCAGTTCAAGGTCTTTTTCGGCAATGACGAAACCATCAGTGGTGGATGTCATGGTCGCCAGGCGTTCCCTGCCGATTGCCGAGATGGGCTGGTGTTCAATCAGATAACAATAGGACTGATCAGCTCCGCGTCCGACCCTGCCTCTCAGCTGATGCAACTGCGCCAAGCCAAAGCGTTCGGCATGTTCTATCAGCATCACGGTGGCATTGGGCACATCCACCCCGACCTCAATCACGGTGGTGGAAACGAGTATCTTCACCATGCCCTGCTTGAAGGCGTGCATGATGGCTTCCTTATCCGCAGCCTTCATCCTGCCGTGCAGCAGCGAAGTCAGATAGGCGGGGAAAACCTTTGATTTAACGTGGTTATAAAGTGTTTCGGCAGAGAGCAGGTCACTCTTTTCGGATTCTTCAATCAGGGGACAGACGATATAGACCTGCCTGCCTTTTTTCAGTTCCTTGCTGATTTCCAGCCAGACGATATCCAGCTTGGCAGAGCTGCGGACGAAGGTATTGACCGGCTTGCGGTTGGGAGGAAGTTCATCCAGGATGCTCACTTCCAAATCCCCATAAACTGTCATCGCCAAGGAACGGGGAATCGGAGTGGCACTGAGATAAAGCATGTCGGGATGAGGCTTGCGCTTGCCGAGTTTGGCACGCTGTTCTACCCCGAAACGGTGCTGCTCGTCCACAGCCACAAAACCGAGATTCTGAAACACCACGTCTTCCTGCAACAGAGCATGGGTGCCGATAATCAGATTTATCCCGCCGCAAGCGATTTGCTCCTTGAGTTCCTTCTTGCCTTTATACTGACCGCCTTTTAATAAACAAACCTTTAGCCCGTCATTCCAGCGAAGGCTGGCATCCGTGCTGGTTTTATCTCCTGAAGGACCTTCTTCTAATTGTTCTGATTGACCGAGACCTGCCGCTTCAATCAGCTGGCAGATATTCCGGTAATGCTGTTCCGCCAGGATTTCCGTCGGCGCCATAAAAGCAGCCTGGAAGCCGTTTTCCACTGCCAGCAGGATGGCAAAGAGAGTCACGATGGTCTTGCCGCTGCCCACATCACCCTGCAACAAGCGGCTCATCTGCTTGCCGGAGGTCATATCCTCAAAGATTTCGCGGATGACGCGCTTTTGGGCTTTGGTGAGCTGGAACGGCAGCTTGTCATACATTTTGCGGGTCAGTTGCTTTTTATTTACGAAAGTTATGCCGGTGATTTCCTTTTGGTGAAAGATGTTATGCCGCGCCCACATCAGTTGCTGGTAAAATAGTTCCTCATAGGCGAAACGGTTGCGGACACGGTCGATAATTTCCGGTTTGGTGGCAAAATGCATCATCTGCAGGGCATTCTTGCGCTGTTCAAAACGATGCTTCTGAATAATGTCATCCGGCAGGTTGTCGTCCAGTTTTTGGGCATATTGCGAAAAAGCCTGCAGCACAGCATTGCGGATGATTTTCTGGGTCAGATTTCCCGATAAGGGATACACCGGCAGGATGGGTCTCTCCTTCCAGAAATCGCTTTCCTGCTCTTCTTCCAGCAGCTCAAACTCGGGATGAATGAGCTGCAGCATGTTCTGATATTCACTCATGTTTCCGCTGAACCATGCCATGGCACCGGGCTTGAGTTGCTCCTCCAGTCCCGGATAAAACTTGAACCAGGTGCAGACCATGGCGCTCACTCCATCCGAGATGCCGATGTTGATTTGGGGCTGGTTCTTCTTGGTCATGCGCTTGTCCACCCAGCAAATCTGTGCTGTGAAAGCAACCTGCTGACCGATTCTGAACTCGGCAATGGGTGTGTTCATAACCCTTTGGATATAGGTGCGCGGAAATAACTCCAACAGGTCAAGGATGGTCTTTACGCCAAGTTTGGCAAGCCAACGGGAACGGACTTCGCCTATGCCCTTGAGGAACTTGACCGGAGTCTGCACTCCCGCTTCGCGATCTTCGGATGGTTTCATGCTGCCTCTGTTTTCGTTCTGCCTGAACTGATAAAACAAGCATTTAGTCTATTATAAAGTAGTAAAGAAAAAAGATTATCGGGCTTGACAGAATTTTTGATTCAACAGCGTGTAATAACATCGAAAAAATAGGTTGGAAGATGGAACCAGAGATTCTGCGCGCAGACCCCCGCTACCGGAGAAAAGTGTTTTGGCTGCTGCTGGCGCGCGAAGACTACGGAGCTCAAAC
>DAHVPA010000214.1 GCA_027318525.1 Candidatus Cloacimonadota bacterium
CCGATCTTTCAATAAGATTCTTGTTCTTCAAACTGCGTTTTTGGGTGATGTTATCCTGACTACTCCTTTAGTAAGAGCTTTGAAACAGACTTTTCCTCAAGCTGAGATTGATATAATGCTTATTCCGCAAACCAGGCAGGTTTTTGCTTACAATCCAAACATCAGAAATATCCTTGAGTTTGATAAAAGAAGAAACTCGCAGAAAGTTGTTTCATTTCTTAGCAATCTAAGGACGATTCATCATACAAACTATGATGTGGCTGTATCTGCTCAACTTTCATTAACCACCTCACTGTTTATGTATATGGGCGGAATTAGAAAAAGGATTGGATTTCCGAGACAAAAACTGATAACTGATACCACTGAGTTATCCAAAGGAATTCCCATTGCTAAAAGATATCTGAAGCTGATGAAAGTATTTGTTAATGATGAATTTTCCCTCACAAACTGAGTTGTTTTGGAATGACTCAATCCAGGCAAATGCGGATTCCCTTTTTCATCAATATATTTTAGAAGGTGAAAAGGTTATCGGGATGGCACCCGGTTCCATTTGGAATACAAAAAGATGGTTGCCTGAATACTTCGTTGAAGTAATCAGAAAGCTTTATAAAAAAGGGATAAAGACAATCCTTCTGGGTGGAAATGAAGATGCAGAACTTTGCCAGCAGATTGCAGATAAAGCAGATTCAAATGCTATCAACCTGGCAGGTAAACTTTCAATTTTAGGTTCTGCGGCTTTCATTAAAAAGCTGCCTTTACTACTTACCAATGACAGTGCACCCCTGCATCTAGCCAATGCAGTCCAAACTGATGTTATAGCACTATTCGGTCCCACAATAACATCATTTGGCTTTGCACCGTTTAGGGAAAATGACATCGTTTTGGAAACAAATCTTGAATGCCGTCCCTGTGGTAAGCACGGGCATCATAAATGCCCGCTGAAGCACTTTGATTGTATGAAAATGATATTTCCTGATACTGTATTTGATACGATTATCCAAGCATTGGAGAATAAGTGAAAAATAAGATAATCCTGCTTACAGGATATAGCCATTTTTTTGGTCAGACACGTAAACCGTGGGTCAGCATCAATACTGATTTGCTTGTCCAAATCTTGGAAAAACATGGACTGGATGTAGAAGAGCATGATTTCCATGAAATCGTAAATAAATCCTTGCTATGGGAAGATTCAATTATCTTTTATACTTTTAGCCAGCGAGAGAATCTTCGCAATTACATAAAAGACATAGTTTTCACACTTCAGAAGCATAACAACCAAGTAATACCTTCTTTGGAATTGCTTCTCTGCCACGAAAACAAGGGGTATCAGGAATGCCTGAAACAAATCCTGCAGATAGATAATTTGCCTGCCTACTATTTTAGCAGTAAACGTGAACTAACAAATTACAATCTAGATTTCCCTTACGTTCTCAAGACAATAGAAGGTTCAAACGGTAAAGGAGTATTTCTAGTCAAGAATATAAATGAGTTGCTCAAAACAATAGCTCAGATAGAGCCCAGAATGTCACTCAATGACAGATTGGATTTATTACGAAGAAAGTATCTGAGAGTTGCCAAAAGTTTCCCCGGTTATGATAGCTTTGACAATAGAAAAGACCTAACACAATACAGTGATTACATCAAACAGGAAAAGTGTTTTGTCCTGCAAAAGTTTATCCCGGACCTGCAGTTTGATTACAGGGTGATTATCATGGGAGAGCATTATTACGTAACTAAACGTCTGGTCCGCTCCCATGATTTCAGAGCCAGTGGTGCAAAGCGATTTACCTTTGATTTTCAAGCTTCCGATGCTTTACTTGATTTTGCCAGAAGTATCTATAACAAGTTTCAAAGTCCTTGCTTATCCATTGATGTCGGTGAAGCTAATGGTGAGTTTTATCTTTTTGAGTTTCAAGCTTTGCATTTTGGCATCAATGCAATTGTCAGAGGAAAGGGATATTACGAGCTTACGAACAGAGGCTGGGAATTTAAAGCTGAGAAGACAATTTTTGAACATGAACTTGCTATGGCTATGATAGCTTGTTTGAAAAGACGGTCAATAATCTGATGGTATTCAGTTACTACTTATACAAATTGCCATATGCAACTGTCTGGCATTTGCTGAAAGTAATGAGAAAACTAAAACCGGTTGTATTTTATTGTGGTGACCCCATGGATCATTACATTTTCCAACCAGTGATGCAGTATCTGGGGAATATACCTTATGTAACAGACAAGAGTGATGTAAGAACATTCCTGAAGCAACAGGGCATTGCTTATGAATCCCTGCCTGCTTTTCCCATGGTCGTTGTTATGGCGCGACATTCTATCCACAAGTTTCCCTGCCATAGCATTATCAAGATTGGCATGAGGCATGGTGCATATCATTTTAAAAGAATGACATCTCCTGAAAGTTATAACCAGTTTGACCGGTATCTTATGACCAGTAAAACCGATGTACAAAAAGGCAAAGAACATGGAGTAACCACAGCTTGTGCCATCGGGTTTCCTAAACTTGACCCGGTATTCAGGGGCGATATTTCTGAACAGATTTTGCAGGAAACCGGAATTAAAGCGAGACTCAACCCCCAAAAGCCAACAGTCCTCTTTTCTTCTACCTATAATGCTTCCGGGATGTCGGCTGTTCATATATGGTGTAACAAACTGCATCTACTCACATCAGAATGGAACGTCCTTGTAACCCTTCATTCCTGGATCAATTCTTCTTACAGGTCGGTAATTAAAAAAACTCCTGGAGTTTATTTCATTAACGAATACAATATTCTTCCTTTTCTTATGCTGGCGGATGTCGTAGTGGGAGACACCAGCTCTTTTCTAGCAGAATGCTGCGCTTTGGACAAACCTATCATAACGTTCACCACTAACAAAGCCCGGCGCTCATTGGGAGAAATAGACGAGATAATTGATGCCATTAGTTATAGGATTAGATCCTTCGGCGAGTTGCATGAAATGCTTACCCATGCTCTCAACAACAAGGCAGAGTTACACGCAGCCAGATCTTGGGCAAATCGTATCTTTTTTGATGATCTGGATGGCAGGGCAGGCGAACGGGCTGCTGATGAAATCAGACGTTTTTTGCCGGTAGGAAAGTAGTATGGCATGGTTTGACGCGCATTGCCATCTCTCTGATACTGCATCTTTGTCTGATTTTGATGTAATTATTGATACTGCTCTTCAACGTGGTATCCAAGGTTGGCTATCAACAGCATTAAATAAAGAACAACTGCGCTGGCATCAGAT